>JAUIIM010000026.1 GCA_030431785.1 Acidimicrobiia bacterium
GTCGCCGGAGCCGGTGCCGCCGGACGGTGTGGTGGTCGACTGTGTCGAAGTGCCATCGTTCGACGGCGCATCGGTAGGTTCACTACCGCCATCTCCTCCGCACCCAGCGAGAATCACCGCAGCGGCGATAGCCAGCACCAAGGTTCGCAAGATCAGACCTGTCCTCATGGAGCCGAGTGTGTCCGGTCGTCCGTCGCGCGACAATACGCAGATGCGCGTATCGCATCAGCCGGAGAGGATGGCTGCGATGGCACTTGCTCGGTCGCCGACCTCAAGCGTGCGGTAGATGCGCTCGAGGTGCTTTCGGAGTGTCCCTTCGGCGATTCCCAGCCGACGGGCGATTGCAGCGTTGGTCCCGCCTTCGGTCAGTTCGAGCGCAACATCGATCTCGCGCGGGGACAACCCCACCTCGGTCAATCGTCTGCGGACCGTGTTCGCACCGCGCCGGACCACAGCGGTGTGCGGGCCGACAGGCCCCGGGGTGGCCCACGCAACCGTTCCGTCCGCGGCATCGGACAGCCGGACGGATCTTCCTCGTACAGCCGGATCGGATGGTCGGTAGTGCGCGACGGTTTCGGTGAAAGGGTCGCGAAGCGAGCTCGGGAGGGGCTCTCCCGCAACGATCTCGATACCGGTCGCGGCGGCAAGCTCGGCAGCATCGTCGGTGACGCTCTCGACGATTCCGTTCTCGTCGGCGAGAGCCGCCGTCCAGGTCCGCCGGTCGTTCCCGTTGCGGGTGGCCGAGAGTTCCTCACGCACCTTGATCGCACGGTAGGCGTAGCCGAGGTGAGGGCGGAGTGCATTGAGGACCGCCCTGTCGCGTTCGGTGAATCCGTCCGGTCCGGTGTTCACGGCGAATCCGACGACGGTATCCGGCGAGGTCGGCAGGGTCACCGCCATCTGGCTCTCGATTCCGAGCTCGCGGAACATCGACTGGTACAACTCGGTGGCGTGGAGCTGCTGGGGCGAGACGAAGTCGCTCCACATGAGCGATCGAGTGTCGCCTGTCTCGTGGAAGTGCTTCACGAGGGGGTTCTGATGCATCAGCCGTGCAAACACCGGTTGGAACTCGCTCAGTTTCTCGCCGGGATTGGGGTAGGCGCGGAAACTGACGTGCTGCTGCGCCGGAATCATCTCGTTGTACGACGCATCGATGCTCGGAATCAGCTTGACGAGACCGTGCATGGTGACATCCGCGTAGTCATCGACGGTCTCGGTCGCGCAGAACGCTTCGATCAATTCCAGGACGCGCCTCGCATCTTGGGCGTTCAACTCGACCCTCATTCGCCAATTCTGACAGATGGAACACCACGGTGTACGCGACATTGCGTATTGACCCTCCCGTAGGCAGCTCGGACGATGGTGCAGTGAGTGAAGAGTTGGATCGGAGGAAGCCGAGGATTCCCCGGCGATTGGTGGCCGTGCTCGCCGCCTTGGCGCTCGCGTCGATACTGCCACCAGCAGTCGCTCAGCCGTCCGGATTGGAAGCGGGGGAGGGAGACTGGGTCGGCTATGTGAGCTTCAACGCCGGCAGCGCATCGGGCGCCGGGTACTTCTTCCGAGGAGGCTTTGAATTCTCCTCCCAGGACGGCGAGTTGGACGGCACATTCGGGTGGTCGGGCAACGACGTGACCATGCAAGGTGTCGTGACCGGGCCGTCCTCCATGCCTCGGTTCTCCATCACGGGAGGGGTGAGCCAAGGTGTCACTCTCACAGACGTATCCGGGGGTGGCGAGATCGTGTTCACCGCATCGACATGCGAACGGCTTGAGGGCATGGGTGTCAACTGGGATCAGGTGCTGCCGGGCAGTGTCACGATTTCGGACGCCGTGTGGTGGGCGGTTCGTAACGATGTGGTGTCCGACCCGGGTGCGTTCTTCGATTCCGTTGTAGCCCTCTCCACCGAACTCAACGCGATCCTTGCCGACTTCTGGTCAGGCGCTCCAATCGGTGACGTGCTCCCTCGAATTGAGCCGCTGATGTCCGACGCCGAGGATCTGGCGGCAATGTTGAACCGAACCGACGGGTGTGGGCTGGCGTTCTATCGGTCGGTGATCGGAGCGGAACTTCAGCGGTTCGTCGACCGAGTACTCGAGATGCCGGGTGTTCCCGCCTACGTGTTTGGACAGGTGATGATGATCTCCGTGCGGGCAGGTCTTCTCGGAGCGGGGGCTGAGTCCGGAGGTGGGTCACTCGAAGCCCGAGCGATGGCTGCCATGGCGGACCGCATCGCCGTTGCGATCGCTGAGGAAGACACGGTCGAACTTGTCATGCTCGCAGCGATCGCTGCCGATCTCGCATGGAGCGAACTCGAAACCGAGGCGACGCTCGGGCTTGTCGAGGTGGGCTGGTGATGGGTATCCGGAAGTCTGCGTTGGCCGTGGTTGCCGTCTCGATCGCTGTGGTCGCGTCGGCTTGTTCCTCTTCTCCTTCATCGGAGGTCGCGGCGTCGTCGACGACCTCGACGATCGTTGGTCAGACATCGTCGTCGCTGGCACCGCCCGGCTCTTCGTCCAGCGTGCCATCGGAGCCTCAGACCGCGATCGATCCGGGGATCCGCGACCTATGGCGAGAACGGACCCTTCCGGCTGTCGCGATTGGCCCGCCGGACTCTTCGGGCGGGCCACATCCTGTCCTGTCTTGGCTTCCTGTCGAAGGTGCCGAAACCTATTGGGTGATGGTGCACGACATGCAAGGTCTGCCGTTCTGGGCATGGACTGGCACGGACACCGAGGTGCGACTTGGCGGTGGCGATGTCGACGAACTGAATCAGACCGCTGCGCTCTATCAGCCGATGACGTGGCGAGTGGTTGCCATCGATTCCGATGGCGGGATCGTCGCGTTCAGTGAGGACATCCCGCTCGTTCCGTGATGTGTCGGTTCGCCGTGTCGGCTAGTCCTCGAGAGGGTCGTCCCTCACGATGTCGGGGAGGTTTGTCCGAAACGACCCGAACTGCACGTACGCACGGCCCGATGGGCCAGCACGTCGACGCTCGGAGTCCTCGAGGAGGCGACGGAGCCGCCTGACCTGGTTCTGGAGCCGCTGGTTCTCGCTCCGAAGCTTCAGGATTCGAGCGATACCTGCAGTGTTCACGCCCGCGTTCGAGAGTTCTTGGATGAGGAGAAGCCGATCGAGATCGGCCCGGCTGTACCTCCTCGTGCCACCGGGCGTCCGGTACGGCTCCAGGAGCCCCTTCTGCTCGTACCCGCGCAGGGTCTGGGGATGCATGCCGACGATCTCTGCGGCGACAGAGATGATGTAGACCGCTTCTTCTCGTTCGTTCATGACACCTCTCCGAATCGTTCTCGCGGGTTCCAGTTCGCCTCGGCGCTTCGCAGCGCAGCCAATGCCTGCCGCTCCTCAGGCGAGGGGTCCGGGTGGACGGCGATCATGACATGCACGAGCAGGTCCCCCGTGCCGCTGTCGGTTTCGACGCCCTTGCCGCTCACCTTCATCGTCGTGCCGGAGTGCGTGCCGGCTGGGATCTTTATCTTTGTGGTTCCATCGAGCGTCGGGACTGCGACGGTCGCGCCCAGTGCTGCTTCCGGGTACGAGACAGGGAGCTCGATCCTCAGGTCGCGTTTGCCGACGCGTTCGAACACGGGATGGTCGGCGACCGAGACTTCGACAAAGAGGTCGCCGCGAGTTCCGCCGTCGACCCCTTGTCCTCCTTTGCCACGCACGCGGACCTTGGTCCCGTCGGCGATCCCGCGGGGGATCTTGACGGTGACCTGTTCGCCCCCGACATCGATACGTCGGGTGGCGCCTGCGAGTGCCTCGTGGAAGCTCAGCGTGATCGAACCGGACACGTCCTGCCCCTTCCTCGGACGGGGTTGACCGCCACCGAAGAGGTCTTCCAGGCCACTGAAGAACGTACCTCCGCCCCCACCGCCACGGAAGCCGCCGAACAGGTCCTCGGCGTTGACCCGCTGTTGTGCGCCTCCGGGACCGCCGACGAAGTAGCCCATCTCGCGAGCGTGGTCGTACTCCTTGCGTGTCTCGGGATCACGAAGGGTTTCGTACGCTTCGTTTGCCTCCTTGAACCGCGCCTCAGCAGCGGCGTCATCGGGATGGCTGTCAGGATGGTTGTCGCGCGCGAGTCGACGGAACGCCTTCTTGATCTCGTCCTGGGAGGCGTCCTTGGCCACCTCGAGGGTGGCGTAATAGTCCTTCTCGAGCCATTCCTTACGCATGTCCAACGGTCACGAGGGCGGGACGTACGACCCGCCCGTGCATCAGATATCCCTTTCGGAGGACCTGTTCCACGACCTGATCTCCTTCACCGGGTGACACCGAAACCGCCTCGTGCACGGCGGGGTCGAATGGCGCATCGGCCGCTTCGATCGGTTCGCACCCTTCACGTTTGAGCACATCGAGCAGCAAGCTGTGGGTGCCCCGCATGCCCGCGACCATGCTCTCTTCGACCCCCGTGGTCGCCTCGATGGCGATCGCAGCATCGAAGCTGTCGAGTACGGGGAGGAGCGCTTCGACGATGCGTTGCCCAGCTCTCATCACGGTCTCCGCTTGGTCCCGCTCCACTCGCTTCCGGTAGTTGTCGAACTCGGCGGCCACCCGCTGGAGGTTGTCGAGGAGGTCGGCCGTCTCGGTACGGGCTTCGTGGAGCTCGCGGACGAGAAGATGGACCGCCTCTTCGTGGTCGTCGGGAAGCAACAGGCCGAGGGACTCGGGAGTCACCTCTACGGCGTCATCCACCAACTCGGGCGCGGACGCTGCAGCGGCATCAGCTTCGTCCGTGCTCGCCGGGGCGACCACGTCGCTGGCATCGTCAGGCATCGCTTTGTCGCGATCGTGGGGAGATGCGGGCATCAGGCCTCGTCATCCTCCACGACCTCGGCTTCGACGACGTCGTCGCCATCGGTGCCTTCGGTCGCCTCAGCGGCTTGCTCTGCCTGGCTCGCCTCGTAGATCTTCTGTCCGATGACCTGAGATGCCTCGAGCAAGGCGGTCGTCGCCGACTTGAGATCGTCCGGAGCGGCGTCCTCGTCCTTGAGGAGCTCCTGGAGAGCGTCGAGCTTTTCCTGGATCGGTGCCTTCTCCGACTCCTCCAGCTTGTCGCCGTGCTCGGCGAGCTGCTTGCCGACCGTGTGGGCTGCATGGTCCGCCTGATTGCGGGCCTCGGCAGCTTCCTTGCGCTTTGCGTCGTCAGCGGCATGCTGCTCGGCATCCTTGATCATCGAATCGATGTCGTCCTGCGACAGGGCGGTACCGCCGGTGATCGTCACCTGCTGACTCCGGCCGGTTCCGAGATCCTTTGCAGACACCGAGACGATTCCGTTCGTATCGATGTCGAAGGTGACCTCGATCTGTGGGACGCCGCTCGGTGCCGGGGGGATCCCATCGAGCTTGAACTGCCCGAGGCTGTTGTTGTCCCTCGCCATCGGTCGTTCGCCCTGCACGACGTGGATCTCGACCTCCGGCTGATTGTCCGCAGCGGTGGTGAAGATCTCGGAGCGCTTCGTCGGGATCGTCGTGTTGCGCTCGATCATCGGTGTGGCGACACCGCCCTTGGTCTCGATACCGAGGGTGAGCGGGGTCACGTCGAGGAGGAGGATGCCTGACACATCGCCGGAGAGGACACCAGCCTGGATCGCTGCACCCAGCCCGACGACCTCGTCAGGGTTCACGCCCTTGTTCGGCTCCTTGCCAGCGAGCTCCTTGACGAGCTCCTGAACCGCAGGGATGCGTGTCGAACCACCGACCAAGAGCACATGGTCGATATCGGAGACCGTGATGCCAGCGTCCTTGATGGCGTTGTTGAACGGTTCGCGGGTCCGCTCGACGAGGTCTGCGGTCATACGTTCGAACTCCGAGCGCGACAGGTTCTTGAGGAGATGGATCGGCCCGTTCTCGTTCGCTGTGATGAACGGAAGATTGATCTCGGTTTCCTGGACGGAGGAGAGTTCGATCTTGGCCTTCTCCGCTGCTTCCTTCAGGCGGGTGAGCGCCATCGGATCCTTGGACAGATCCACTCCGTTCTCGCTCTTGAAGCCGTCGACGAGCCAGTCGATCACTTTCTGGTCCCAGTCGTCGCCACCGAGTTCAGTGTCACCAGAAGTCGACTTGACCTCAAACACACCCTCGCCGATCTCCAGGACGGAGACGTCGAAGGTTCCGCCGCCGAGGTCGTAGACGAGGATCAGCTCGTCGGAACCCTCCTTGTCGAGTCCGTACGCAAGCGATGCCGCCGTCGGCTCGTTGACGATCCGGTCGACCTCGAGGCCTGCGATCTGACCCGCTTCCTTTGTGGCCTGTCGCTGTGCATCCCCGAAGTAGGCAGGCACGGTGATCACGGCGTTGGTGACGGGTTCACCGAGGTACGCCTCCGCATCCGCCTTCAGTTTCTGGAGGATGCGTGCCGAGATCTCCTGTGAGCTGTAGCTCTTCCCGTCGATGTCGATGGACCAATCGGTTCCCATGTGACGCTTCACGGAGCGCACCGTCCGGTCGGGGTTGGTGATGGCCTGGCGTTTCGCCTGATCCCCGACGAGCACTTCGCCGTTCTTTGCGAAGGCGACGACGGACGGCGTCGTGCGGTTGCCCTCAGCGTTCGTCACCACCTTCGGTTCCCCGCCCTCGAGGACCGAAATCACAGAATTGGTCGTTCCGAGGTCGATTCCGACTGCTCGTCCCATGGGTCTTGTTCTCCTTGTTGCGTCCACAGCGCACCACACGGTGCACGTTTTGAGTCAATGCAACAAGTATAACCTGAGTGACCTTGTATCAATTCCCGAGCGTCTCAGGCTCCGGTGGTCGGCATGTACTGACCCATGACGGCGTCGAACAGTTCGTCCCACGACTGGACGTCGGCACCGGTGAGCGACTGCTCGAGGCGGTCCAGATAGGCATGCCAGCCCGCGGTGTAGCCGCTCGCCATGGCATCCGGAAGCCGGACGTGGGTGAGTGTCAGTGTCGTCGCACCGTTGGACTCGCTGAGTCGGTACGTGAGTTCCGACGGTGGCTCGCCGGGGATCGTCCACGTGTGGGCGAGCACCTGATTCGGCTCCCAAACGGTGATCTCACCGGTCACATGGTTGGCATCGTCGAAATGGAACTCCAGTGCACCCCCGAGGCCACCTTCGAAGGTGCCGTCGGCGAGCCACGCTTTGAGGCCCTCCTGGGTCGCGATGGCGGCCCACACGCTCGATGCCGGTAGTTCGTAGGTCCTGGTGAACGTGATCGTCGGCACGTCTGCCTCGTGGGTGAGTGTCCCGAGTGGATGGGTCATACTGGATCCTCCGTGAGATGGTCGTCGAGGGCGTCGAGCTTGTCGCCCCAGAACTGTCGGTACTTGTCGAGCCAATGGTCGATCTCCTGTAGTGGCTCCGTCCTCAGGTGATAGACGCGGCGTTGGGCATCCGGCTCGACTTCGACGAGTCCGGCCTCGCGGAGCACCCGGAGGTGTCGAGATATCGCCGGGCGGCTGATGGGGAACCGGTTCGCGATCGTCCCCGCATCCGCCGGCTCGTCCATCAGCGACGCAACGATCTCTCGCCGTGTCGGATCCGAAAGCGCTGCCATTGCCTGCATTCCTCGTATGTAACTAGATGGTTACATAGATGTCAAGGGGAGCTTTGAGCCTTGAGCCGTGAGCCGTGAGCCTGAGGCCTTGCTCCTTGCTCCTCGCTCCTTGCTCCTGGCGAGTAATCGTTGAGGCGTGTGGGCGCGGAGACGCGTTGGCGTGCCGGATCGATGATCCATGATCGATGATCGACAGGGGCAGTGCGCCGTGAGCCTTGAGCCTTGAGCCAGAGGCCTTGCTCCTTGCTCCTTGCTCCTCGCTCCTTGCTCCTCGCTCCTTGCTCCTCGCTCCTTGCTCCTGGCGAGCAAGCGTCGAGGCGTGTCGGCGCGATGGCGTGTTGGTGCGTTGGCGTGCCGGATCGATGATCCATGATCGATGATCGACAGGGGCAGTGCGCCGTGAGTCTTGAGCCAGTTGTGGCCCTGCTCCTTGCTCCTCGCTCCTTGCTCCTGGCGAGTAATCGTTGAGGCGTGTGGGAGCGGTGGCGTGCTGGCGATGATCCGAATCCGACAATCCAACAATCCGACAATCCGATCATCCAGGCCCGCCACGATCTGGTATCTGAGATCTGGAATCTGGGATCTTGGCAAAAAGCGCAGCTGTCCTCCAACGACAAACACCGGTGGACTGGCCACCGGTGTGAAGTCGCTCCGCCCGCTCCGGGCCAGCCCATGATCAGGGCATGGCTCGGGCGATCTCGATCCGTTCGCGCAGCGTCTTGCCGCGGCGTTGGTAGAACGTGTCCGCCTCATCTGGCTCTTCGACCGGCGCTGGTTCCGGGTCCACAGGGGCCTCGTCGAGGGTGATGAGTTCCGGTGGGACCTGGATCCTTGCGGCTTCGACGGCGGCGAGATCGATCACACGTGTTCGTTCGATCGTATCGTCTGCCAGGACCGCGGCGGCGCTGCGGATCGCGAGTAGTGCCTCGCGGATCCCGCTCAGTTTCGCCGTGAGTCGTTCGTGCTCGAACTCCGCATCGCGAACGATCCGCGCTGCCTTCTGCTCGGCTTCGGCGAGGCGTCGTTCAGCCTGTTCTGCAGCGGCACGGGTGGCCCACGCCAAGCTCAATTCGTGGCGCTTGATCTCTGCTTCGCTCGCCAGCTTTCGATGTTGCGAGTCCTCCGCAGCGGCGAGCACCAGTTCCTCGGCGGAACGCGCCGCGGTGATTGCCTGCTCTGCGACGGCCAGTTCGGCGTTCAACACGACCTGGTCAGCCTGGTCATACGCCTTGGTCAGGATGGCGTCGCGCCGAGCGGACACTTCCCATCCGAGCGACTCGGCCAGTCCGGCAACGGTGGCGGCTTCCTTGTGTGCAGCCGTGACGATGGCCGTGGCTTCTGCCCCGGCCTCGTCGATCATCTGCACCTTGGTCGCCTCGACCACGGCGAGCGTGCGCGATATCGCGGCCGCAGAGACCTCGGATTCCTCAAGTCGGCGTTCGAGTGCTTGGACGCGGTCCTGCGATGCGGCGAGCGCATCGGTAAGTCGTTCTACGACCGCGTCAACTTCTGCCGGGTCGTACCCGCGTCGACGAACGGTCCCAAAACGATGGGAACCAGCGACGGTTGCACTGATCATTTGTGTCACCTTCCCGGATCGACGCCGCCCTAACCCCTCGCGACCCAATGTGCGTACGACCGGGTGGTCGTGACATATTCAGCGCTGACAATGTACGCCGTTCCGCGCGCATTGGCAAGGTCATCGCCCTCTGGAGTCGGAGCGTGTCCTGTTCTACGCTGGAACCATGGAGCGAATCACCGTCGATATCGACAAGCCCTGGCTCACGGTTGCGGACATCTGCGAGTACATGGATGTCTCCACGTTCGTCGTCACCTCGATGCTGCGATCCGGTGAGGTTCCTGCAGTCAAGTTCGGTCGCGAGTGGCGCGTGGCACGAGGTGATTTCGAGCAGTGGCTCAATGACCAGCGTGCCATCGATCACCGTCGCTCCGAAGCCGACGCCTGAGATGGCAGTCTGGGGCGGTCGGTCACTACCGTCCTGCGTCGACAGGGAGCACCGATGACCATCTCCGCCGTAGTCCTCGCCGCTGATGCGGGCGAGGGGTTCACGACACCGAAGTACCTCACGCCGATCGACGGTCGGCCGATGGTTCGGTCCGTCGTCGAATCCGCCCTGATGTGGCCGGTCGACGAGGTGATCGTCGTCGTGGGATCCGATGCCGACGAAGTCATTTCCTCCTTTGATGACCTTGATGTCACGACGGTGATCGACCCAGAGTGGGATGAAGGAATCGCCGCTCCCATCCGGGCAGCCCTCGACGTCGTCAGTCGCGAACGGACGGTCAGTCACGTCGTCATGGCGTACGGCGACCAACCGCGGATTCCCGACGGCCTGGTGGAGAAGCTCCTCGGCGTTGCGGAACGGCATGGTGCCGACCTCGTCGTCCCGAAATATCGGTATCAACGCGGTTGGCCGATCGTCGTCGGTGAGGCACTCTGGCGGCGACTTCTCGGCATGGAGGATGCGTTCGACCTCGATGGGTATCTGTCGATGCATGCCGCAGCCATACACGAGGAATGGTTCGATCAGCTCCCTCCGCACCGATATCGCACCGCTGACGACCTCGCATAGAAGGATGCTCGATCTCGGGATGCATGTCGCATCGCGAGATGAGTAGTCTCGCCACAAGCTGGCAATCGAGCAGAGGGAAGGACGCGATGGCCTCGATCTCGGCGATCCGCGCGATTCGACATAAGGACGCCACGAAGTTGCGTAAAGCACGAGTGAGGACAACGGAGTCGCTGCTCAGACAAGCGTCCACTCGCCCGGGCCGGGGAGCGGTGTCCGAGAAGACGGGGATTCCGACTGCCGATCTGCTTCGCTGGGCCCAGCAGGCCGACCTCATGCGTGTTCCTGGTGTGGGAGCCGAGTACGCAGACCTCCTCAGCGCTGCCGGGGTCGACACGATCAAGGCGCTCCGTCGGAGGAACGCCAACAACCTCATGACCGCGATGACCCAGATCAATTCCAAGAAGCGAAAGGTGCAGCGGCTCCCGACGTCGGAGATGATCCAGGGCTGGATCGAAGCTGCCAACGAGATGGAGCCACTCGTAACGAGCTGAGCCCGCGCCGGACGATCTCCGATCGATCTCCCGATCATCGATCATGGATCATCGATCCGCACGCCTCAACGCCAACGCGCCCTCCGGCCCATGGCTCATGGCTCACGGCCACAGCCGATCTCCGATCTCCGATTCCAGATTCCAGAGCCAGGAGCAGGAGCCAGGAGCTAGGAGCGGCCTCTGTCACTGTCTGGCTCAGGGCTCAGGGCTCAGGGCTCACGGCCACTCCCCACCAATGAAAAAAGGGCCCGTGGTGGCGGGCCCTTTCTCCGGTTGCACGTAGCTGGAGGCGCTACTTGCTGGTCTTGCTCAGTGCGTTGACGAGCTGGGTCTTGTTCATCGACGAGCGGCCCTTGATGTCAGCCGTCTTCGCCATGTCGCGGAGCTCTGCGACGGTCATCTTGGACAGTTGGGCCTTGGAAGGCTTTGCTGCCGGTGCCGTCGGGGTGTCGGTCGTCGGGCGGAACGAGTCCGTCCACGAAGCGAGAACACCCTCGATCTGGTCACGGAGCTTCGAGACCTGCTCGCTGAGCTGGTCTACGTCGACGGCGGACTGCACGGAGTCCACGGTGGCCTGTGCGTGCTCGGCGACGTTCTTCTCTCCGACCTTGACGGTCGAGACCTTCTCGAAGCCCTTGTTGGCGATGTCCTTGGTCTGCCCGAAGAGTTCCTTGGCCTTGTCGCTCGAGAATTCGAACGCCTTGGTGCCGTACTCTGCGGCCTGGTCGGCGAATGTCTTCGCCGTCTTCGTCACCTGCTCCTTGCGAGCGTCGATGTCGATCATGTTTCCTCCTGCTGGTCTGCGACCACGAAGCCCTGATAGATCTCCGTGAGCGCCTTCTTGTGTTCGTTCGTGAGCCGCTCGTCGGCAGCGATAGCGCTGACCACGTCCGGCACATCCGTGCGGTCGAGGAGTCCTGCCTTCTCGTACAGCGTTTCCGTCTGGATCGAGAGTGCGTCTGCGATCGACCGCAGGATCTCAGCTGAAGGTCGTCGTATCCCTCGCTCAATCTGGCTCAGGTACGGATTCGACACTCCCGTCATCTCGGCAAGCTTGCGGATCGAGAGCGAACTCCGTTCCCGCTGCTCCTTGATGAAGACCCCGACATCGGGGAGCTGAGGTCTCTTCATGCTCACAGTATACAGCAATCTGCTTGCAATTGTTAGCGGTTGTTTTGCTCCTAGCTCCTAGCTCCTGGCTCCTGGCTCGGAGGCGTTCGGGCGTGAGGGCGTGAGCGGCTTGAGCCCTGAGCCGGAGGGCGTGTGGGCGTGAGCGCCTTGAGCCCTGAGCCATGAGCCCTGAGCCGGAGGGGGTGTGGGCGGTACCCGATCGAGGATCCATGATCGATGATCGGGAGGGGCCGTGAGCCTTGCGCCTTGAGCCATGAGCCAGCAGTCTTGCTCCTGGCTCCTGGCTCCTCGCTCCTGGTAGGAGTGGAGGCGCGGGCGTGCGGATCGATGATCGGGAGGGGCCGTGAGCCTTGCGCCATGAGCCATGAGCCGGAGACGTTGCGGCGTGTGCCCGTGAGAGCGCGTGGGCGCGCCGGATCGATGATCGAGAACGGGACGACATCCGCCCATCTGCCTATCTGCCCATCCGCGCTGCGTGGGTGGAGCGGGTCTAGAAGGCCGTCCGCCGGGAGGCGAGCATGTCGTCGAGGTTGCGTTGGATGGACTGGCGGATGTCAGCGGTGCGTTCGAGGAGGTCGAGCGCATCCATCGGGTCCGCCGGAGGAGGTACCGGGGGGAGGAACCTGATGCGCCAGCGGATCGGGAGCGGGATGGGGTTGAGCGCCACCGCGATCTCGTCGACGCGTTGTTCGGGGAAGAACATCCGGACGAGGCGTGCCAACTTGGAGGACACCATCACCGCGGGGTGCACTTCTTCCGAACCGATGATCGCTACGGGAACGATCGGTACCCCGGCTTCGGCAGCGACCTCGGTGAAACCTCCTCTGCCGAGCCGGCCGACCCGGTATGCCTCCCAAACCGGTTTCATGAATCCACGCTCTCCCTCGGGGAACACACCGACGAGGTGGCCACGATCGAGCAGTTCACGGGCATCCTCACGACTTGCGTAGGCCGCACCGACCTTGCGGTAGAGGTGTGAAACCGCTGGCAGCATGTTGAAGATCTCGGTACCGATGACGCGTACCCGCCGCGGGACTTCTGCCTCGTTCAGGACGGAAAGTGCGAGCATCGCAGCGTCGTAGGGGAGCGCTGCACCTCCGTGGTTCGCGGCGAGGATCGCACCGCCGTCCATCGGTACGTGTTCGATGCCCTCGACCTCGACGCGGAAATAGTCGAAGTACAAACCGTTGAGGAGATGCCACGCCATCTCGGCCACGACTGGGTCGAGACCGAACGCATCGATGTCGTAGGTCGCCAGCGTGAGGTGCCGCCACAGCGTCGGCCAGGATCCGAAACCGAGGTGACCGGTGAGCGGGAACGCGATGTCATGGATCTCGCGACCCCCGTGGAGGCCACATGTCGTGGTACCCACCCGCACCGGAAGCCCGCACGGATGCCCCTCGACGCTGGTCCAGATGCAATGGATCGAGGAATCGGTGAACTGCTCCAGCCGGTGTCGGAGACGGTCGCGTCGCGAGTGTGCGTTTTGCCGGTCTTCCTCGGATACCCCGGGGAGAATGATCCCGGTCGGACCGGGGGAGGCGTCGGTCGCGTTCTCGGCAGCAACGAGCGCATCGACGAGTTCTGCTTTGCGCATCGACGAGCGACCTCGGATGTCGGCGGCGGCGGCGAGCTTGCGCAGCTCGGCCACTGTCAAGGAGCGGAGATCCTCGCGTCTCATGCCGTCACCCCGTAGCCCGCGAGGACAGCCTGTCGGCAGCTGAGCTCCGGAGTGAACCCGAACACATCGACCATCGCGGACACGTCGGTCACGCGGCCGTGTTTGAGGATCGAGCGGATGTGTTGTGGGACGGACACATCGACGCGGGTGAGTCCGCTGACCGCACTGTCGAAGAACCGACCGGCGAGCGGTTGGTGCAGTTTCCCTCCGAGGCGGAGAATCCGTGAGAGATACAACTGGCCGGTGGCAGCGATGTTGAACGTTCCCTCCACCCGGTGTTCCATCGCGTGCTCGACTGCCCGCACAGCATCGAGTTCGTGGATGAGTTGCAGGCGCGGATCGAATCCCATCTGCGTCGGTACCACGGGCATCGTGAGGTAGCGGCTGATCGGGTTGTCGACGTTTGCGCCGAAGATCGGTGCGAATCGCAGGATCGTGTACCGGACCTCGTCGTGTTGGTCGGCGATCTGCTGGACGAATCGCTCCATCTCTTGGAGATCGCGTTGGTAGCGAGTCGGTGAGCCCATAGGTCTCGTGTCTTCATGGAGGAGCGACGGATTCCGGGGGCTTGCTCCGTAGATGGCGGTATCCGATTTGACGATCACCGACCGAACGGTGTCGATCCGCTCGATCGCCCCGAACAACGCCAGCGCACCGACGACTCGGTCTTCGCTGTCGCGACTGCGTTCTTCTTCCGCCGTGGGGTCCACCGACTGGAGATGAACGATCGTCTCCGGTTCGACCTCGATGAGATATCGCGCTAGCGAGAGCCGGTCGAGCGACAGCTCCTCGAAGGGTGCGTCGAACGGGACGACGGGTGGGCGGTTGTCTACCGCAAAGACCTCGACGTCGTCCCGCGCGGACAGACGCCGGACGAGCTGACCGCCCGTCCACGTCGCAGCACCTGTGACAAAGACGCGTCGCATAGAACACGACGGTAGTGCAGCGTCGCTCCGCTCCGAGATCCGATCCCGATCGCTGGGGTGGATCGACTTCGTGGTCGCCGGCTCCCCGGCCCCCCTGATTCCCGCCGGTCTTCGACCGCCGGTCATCCGTCCCCCCTAAAGGGAGGACGCAATGGAGTCGTGACCACGCACGATCCACCAGGAGCCAGGAGCCAGGAGCCAGGAGCGAGGATCTCCACACCTATGCGTGCTCCGGCTCAGGGCGCACGGCCCCTGTCGATCATCGATCCGCACGCCGCAACGCCAACACGTCCCAACGCCTCCAATCCAGAAGCCAGGAGCGAGGAGCCGGGAGCCAGGCGCTCCGCGCCTCCCGATTCCGCAATGGGGCGGGTTCTCGGTAAGTTCGGGCGATGCAGACGATCGGGATCATCGGTCTCGGGCTGATCGGAGGTTCGATCGGCGCCGGACTCAAGGACGCGGGCTGGCGTGTCGTGGGATATGACGCCGATCAGGATCACGCCACCATCGCCGTGGAGCGGGGACTGGTCGACAGGGTCACGGACAGCCTCGAAGCCCTCCTCGACGTCGACCGTGATATCACGGTGATCGCGGTCTCCCCGAAGGCGACGATCGAGGTGTTGCATCGGCTCGAAGGGGTCGGTGTCGTCATGGACGTTGCTGGTGTCAAGACCCCCATCGTCGAAGCGGCTCGCCATCTCCCTGGGTTCGTCGCAACGCATCCCATGGCAGGTCGGGAGACCTCCGGTCCGGGTGCTGCATCCGGAGCATTGTTCCGGGGTGCTGCGTGGGTCGTCACCGCCGCGCCGTCCGAGGTGACACAGCCGATCGAGGACGTCATCGCCACGCTTGGCGCTCGTGTCGTCCACATGGATCCGGCGGACCACGATGCAGCGGTGGCTCGGATCAGCCACGTCCCCCAGATCCTTGCCGGTGCGTTGCTCGCAGTTGCGGCCGATGCGGACGGTGCGCTCGACCTCGCAGCCGGGAGCTTCCGGGATCTCACACGCGTCGCTGCATCGCAGCCACTTCCCTGGGTGGAGCTGCTGAGGGCCAATGCTGACGACATCTTGGATGCAATCGGCGATCTGAAGGACAGGCTCGCTGTGATCGAGGCGTCAATGCTCACGGCTGACGATCGACTTCTCACGAGTCTCTCCCAGGCTCGGGAGCGTCGTCGTGCCCTGAGCGCTCCGGTTGCCGCCGTGCGGGTCGCACTCGCCGACGAACCCGGCGAGATCGCCAAGGTCGGGCATGCTCTCGAGGATTCGCAGGTCGACGTGCGGGACATCCAGCTCCGCCACGCCCCACACGGTGGTGGCGGTCTCCTCACGATCTCCGTGCGAGTCGGAGACGAAGCGCCGCTGACTGCTGCGCTCGAGGCCGAGGGACTCTTGCTGGTTCCGTGATGTGATCACCCGCTACCGTGGCGGCAGTGCAGCAGAGGAGCAGTACGCAATGGAGCGTCCACCCTTCACGATCGGGATAGAAGAGGAGTACTTCGTCGTCGATCGCCACACGCGAAATCTCGTCGACGATCTTCCAGAATCGCTGCACGAGAAGCTCGGACAGCCGCCGATCGGCGAGACCTCACCCGAGTTCATCAGATCCCAGGTCGAGATCGGCACCCCAGTCGCAGCCACGATGGATGAAGCGAGCGAGTATCTGAGGACGATGCGGCGTTTCGTATCTGATGTCGTGAGCGAACACGGTATGGCCATCATCTCCGCATCCACGCACCCGTTTGCCGACTGGAGCATCCAACGCCACACCGACAAGGAGCGATACAACCTTCTCGAAGCGGCACTGCAAGGTGTGGTGCGTCGATTGCTGATCTGTGGAATGCACGTCCACGTCGGGATCGACGACGAAGACCTACGGATCGAGTTGATGAACCAGGTCACCTACTTCTTGCCACACCTTCTTGCGATCTCTGGGTCTTCTCCGTTCTGGCATGGCGAAGACACCGGTCTCAAGAGTTATCGGACCGCCGTGTTCCGGTCACTTCCGAGGACCGGTCTGCCCAACGAGTTCGAGGGATGGACCGACTACCAACAGCACGTCGAGGTCCTCGTCGGTACAGGTGTGATCGAGGATGCATCCCGGCTGTGGTGGGACATCCGGCCGTCGACGAAGTATCCGACGCTTGAGATGCGGTCCACCGACATCTGCACCCGCGTGGACGACGCTGTGACGATCGCCAGTTGCTACGTGGCATTGCTCGCGATGTTGTTCCGTCTGCGTGCCGAGAACCGGCGGTGGCGGCAGTACTCGCGGATGCTCATCCAGGAGAACATCTGGCGTGCCCAGCGATACGGCGTCGACCAGTCGCTGATCGATTTCGGCCGCGGTGCTCTCGTACCGATGAGCGAGCTCGCGGAGGAGCTGATCGAGCTCGTCCGTCAGGAGTCGGATGAACTCGGAGTCGCTGGCTACGTGGAGAACACGCGCCGGATCGTTGCGGAAGGGACCAGCTCGGACCGCCAGCGGGTGGTTTTCGAGGCGGCGTTGGCTGCAGGAGCCGAGCGACCTGAAGCGCTGCGTGCCGTCGTCGACCACCTGATCGAAGAGACCGTGGAGGGCGTGTGACGACCACGTTGCGCGTTGCCGGCGCCCAGCTCGATCTGCTCGTCGGCGATGTCGACGGAAACCGCGACGAGATCGTCGCCGCGATGGCGGAAGCCGAAGATCGCGGCGCCGACGTCCTGGTGCTCCCGGAACTCGCGATCACCGGCTATCCACCCGAGGATCTCGTTCTGAAGGCGGGTTTCGTCGACGCCAATGTGCGAGCCCTCGAAGCGATCGCCGCTGCATCGGGTTCGATGACGACGGTCGTCGGCTACGTCGACCGCTTGCCGGAGGACCAGTTCGATGACGATTCGGTGCCTCGAAGGCTGGTCAATGCAGCCGCAAGTGTTCGCGGCGGTGAGGTCGTTTCGGTGTACCACAAGACCTTGCTGCCCAACTACGGCGTGTTCGACGAGGCTCGCTACTTCGCCGAGGGGCGGACCGGTATCCACGTGGATTCGATCGCCGGTGTCCCGTGTGGCATCTCGATCTGCGAGGACATCTGGGATCCCGACGGCCCGCCAGCAAAGCAGGCGGTGGCAGGTGCGCGTGTGCTCCTCAACATCAACGGATCGCCGTATCACCTCGGCAAGAGTGAGGAACGCCTTGCCATGCTGCGGCAGCGGGCGCTGTCGACCGGTTGTCACATCGTATATGTGAACTGTGTCGGCGGTCAGGACGAGCTCGTGTTCGACGGCGGGTCAATCGTGTTGCGACCGGACGGGGAACTCGTCCATCGTTCCCGACTCTTCGAGGAAGACCTCTTCGTCGTCGCTCTCGATCTGGACGGGGATACGCAGACCGGATCGGTTGCGCCTGCGTTGGATCTCACCGCTGAGGCATATGCCGCCGTGACCACAGGTCTCCGCGACTACGTGCGGAAGAACGGTTTCGAAGAAGTGGTCATCGGTCTGTCGGGGGGAATCGACTCTGCACTCACCGCTGCGATCGCTGTGGACGCGCTCGGCCCCGACGCCGTTCGCGGTGTCACGATGCCGACGCGATATTCCTCACAGGGGAGCGTGGACGATTCGATCGATCTCGGGGAGCGCCTCGGCATCCGTGTCGATTGCATCCCGATCGACGAGTTGTTCGCCGGATACCTCGAAGCTCTGCAGCCATTGTTCGTGGATACGAAGCCGAACGTCGCCGAGGAGAACATCCAGGCGAGGATCAGAGGAACGATCCTGATGGCCATCTCGAACAAGTTCGGTTCGATGGTCGTGGCGACCGGGAACAAGTCAGAGATGGCGGTCGGCTATGCAACGTTGTACGGCGACATGGCCGGGGGGTACGCCGTGCTGAAAGACGTCTACAAGACGATGGTCTACGACATGGCGCGGTGGCGAAATCGGGATACCCCCGTGATCCCGATGTCGATCATCGACAAGGAGCCATCCGCAGAGCTACGGGAGGACCAGCGGGACTCCGACAGCTTGCCGCCGTATCCGATCCTGGATGAGATCCTCCGCCTCTACATCGAAGGTGATCGCACCGCACCGGAGATCGTCGCGGAAGGGCACGACGCCGACCTCGTCTCGGCGATCGCCAAGATGGTGGATCGCAACGAGTACAAGCGCCGGCAGGCGGCTCCAGGTGTCCGCATCTCGGGCAAAGCCTTTGGACGAGACCGTCGGCTCCCGATCACGAACGGGTTCCGGCCGTGACAGACCGTGTCATCGGTCCCGTTCTGGTGAACGGGACGAAGGTCGACCCGTCGGACGCCGCCGTCTCGGTGTTCGACATCGGATTCCAGCGCGGGTATGGCTGCTTTGAAGCGATGCGTTGCTATGAGGGTTCGGCTTTCCGTGCGAAACGACACCTTGAACGCCTCGGGCGGAGTGCCCAGATGCTGGGCATCCCGCTGCCCGAGCAAGCGGTCCTCGAGGAATGGACGAACGAGGTGGCCGGTTCCCATGACGGCGTGCTGCGGGTCTATGTGACCGGTGGTACTGACCCGGCGAAGCTCGGTACGGACAACTCGATCATCATGTTCCTCCAGCCACTGCCCGAGGTCCCTTCGAGGTTCCGGCTCGACATCGTCGAGGCACCGTGGCATCCGGATGGCCGCGACAGCGAGCTCACGGGTGCGAAGACCCTCTCGTACGGCCCGAACCTCGCCGCCACGATCGCTGCCCGAGAGCGGGGCTTCGACGATGCCGTCCTCCTCGGGAGGAACGGCGCCGTCCTCGAGGGACCGACCTTCTCCCTCGGCTGGGTCGAAGGCGGCGTCGTGCATACGCCGAGTCTCGACTCGAACATCTTGGAATCGGTGACGCGGGAGGCGACGTTCGACGTTGCGATCGACCTCGGCATCGAGATCCGAGAAGGTGTCTACGACGCTGCCGACCTGCTCGGGGCCGATGAGGTGTTCATCATGTCGACAGTGCGTGAGATCAGCCACGTCGTCGCGGTCGGTGAGGCAGTGTTCGAGCCTGGTCCCGTCACGACCCAACTTGCGGCTGGGTTCCATGCACTGGTGGAGCGAGAGTCGTCGTGAGTCTCGTGGCGTCGGTCGAGTCCCTCTACGAAGGTGTGACGACCCGACCGGGCGACTGGGGTCCGACGGCTTTCGACGACTGGGCGTCCGAAGCAGCACACGCCGGCCTCGACAAGGTCGAGGCGAAGCTGGTGCGGCGTGCGATGCGCGAGGCGCAACGTCTCAGGGAGTTCTGGACGAGTGACGCACGGGTCCATGACGACGACTTGGACTGGCGATCTCGCGTTGACATCGCCCGCGGGCCTCGCGCATGGCGTCCCTTGCTCGAGCTTGCGTTGTTGGAGCTCGAGGCTGCCCCGACCTTCGACGCCTTCGAGCGGGTTCGCAGCTTGTTCCCTGTGGTGAACAACGCACCGTTTGCCGATGGCCGCGACTTCGACACTTGGCTTGATCAAGCGCATTCTTCCGAGTGAGGTAGCATCGCTGCCATGAGGCAACGAACACTTCTCGTGGGCCTCGCCGTATTGGCGATGCTGGTGCTCGCGGGATGTCAGAGCTCGGGAACGGATGACACGACGACCACGTCTGATTCGTCCCTCGTCGAGCTGCCCGATCCTTCGTCGACGACGACCGTCGCTCCCGACACCACGACGACGAGCGTGTTGCGTCAGTTGAACGCCCCCGAGTACACCATCGTGTCTCGTGAGGCCGTGGACACCAATGGCGATGAGCTGGTGATCCTGTTGGACCCGACGTCGTACGACACGCTCACCGACATCGACATCCAGGACCTGTTCGCCGAAGTCGTCGAGTTCTTCCCTCCGGTGTGGATCGCCCATCTCGTCGACGATCCTGCAGCGGCGATCGTGGTCGCCGACCCGGATGCCACCTCCGGCGATCTTGCCGACATCGAGGACAACTACCTGGCCCGACTCGACAACGGGTTCGAGATCACCTATCTGGGCCCGTTCTCTTCCTCCGGTTCCGGCGTCCTGGGCAGCTAGGGCGGGCGTTGCCAGCGGCTCCTAGCTGGGGCGTTCCCGCCGTTCTTGGCTCCTGGCTCCTAGCTGGGGCGCGTAGGCGTGTAGGTCGTGAGCCGTGAGCCGTGAGCCTTGAGCCCTGAGCCGGAGAGCGCGTTGGCGTTTGGGTGCGCAGGTGTGCGAGCGCGGATCGATGATCCATGATCCAGGATCGAGAGCATCCGACCATCCGACAATCCGACCATCCGACGTACGGGCGGAGCGTGTAGGCGTTGCCCGCTCCTAGCTCCTGGCTCCTGGCTCCTAGCCGGCGCGGATCGATGATCCATGATCGAGCATCGAGAGATTCCGACAATCCGACAATCCGACGTACCAAAGCGCGTAGGCGCTCCTGGCTCCTGGCTCCTAGCCGGCGCGGATCGATGATCCATGATCCAGGATCGAGAGCATCCGACCATCCGACAATCCGACCATCCGACGTACCGGCGGAGCAAGAAGGCGTGTAGGCGGATCGAGGATCGGTGAGCGGTAGACAGACCCCTGCGCTCCTAGTCTCTGCGTATGCGCATCCGGATCCCACGCCCGCGCCAATTCGGCTCGACGTTGCGTGACCTTGCGCGCCGAAGTCCCGATGAGGCAGAGGAATATCTCGACGCACACCAGGACGCATGGGAAGAACTCGCCGAACACGACCCACATGATGCGGCGGACATCCTCGAGGCACTCGACGAGGAAGGTGCCGCGGACCTCCTCCAAGGTCTCGGTGAGGGTCAAGCGGGGGAAGTTCTCGATGAGATGCGACCCGAGGCCGCTGCGGACGTGCTCGAGGAGATCGCGACCGCCGATGCAGCTCAGCTACTCGCCAACATGGAGCCGGATCAGGCAGCGGACGTCGTAGCCGCCCTCGACCCCACCATCCGGACCCAGATTCTCGCCGAGCTCTCGGAACCCACCGCAGCAGAGATCGAAGCCCTTCTGGTCCACGCTGCGGACACCGCTGGCGGAATGATGACCACGGACGTCGCCGCGGTTCCCGTCGACATGGTGATCGGTGATGCGATGGAGGTGCTGCGTGCACTCCACGACGAGCTCGGTTCCAACCTCCTGTACGTGTATGCGGTGGACACCCTGGACCGACTCGTTGGGGTGGTGAGCTTCCGAGACCTCGTGTTCGCCGACCCCACCGGCACGGTGCGGGATGCCATCGAGCCGTCGCTCGTGACGGTGCGACCCGAGGCGGACCGCGAAGAGGTCGCCGACCTCATCCAGCGCTACCGACTCATCGCGGTTCCCGTCGTCGAATCCGACGGTCGACTCGTCGGGATGGTGAAGTTCTCCGAAGCGATCGAGGCAATCCAGACCGAGGCCGGTGAGGACATCGCCGTGATGGTCGGTGCGGGCGAGGAGGAGACCGTCTTCACGCCGATCCGGACCTCGGTTCGTCGGCGTCTTCCATGGATCTTGTTCAACCTCGTCATCGGTCTCGTCATCGCTGGTGTGATCTCACGGTTCGAGTCGACGCTGACCACCTATGCGGTGCTCGCCGCATACATGCCGACGATCGCCCTCCTTGCCGGCAACTCCGGGGCACAAAGCCTTGCCGTGATCATCCGCGCCATCGCGATCGGCGACCTCCCTGCGGGGCGGGCACGGCGAGCGATCCGGCGTGAGGTGATCGTCGGTGCGGTCGATGGAACCGTCGTTTCGGTGATCGGTGCGGTCGTCGCAGCTTTGACGGTCGGGTTGTATCAGGGATCGACGGGCTCTGTCGTGGCACCGGGGGAGATCGCGGCGATCGTCTTCGTCGCCATCTGGGTCGCATTCATCGTCGCAGGACTCGTCGGCTCTGCGATTCCCGTGATCCTCCGCAAAGCGGGGCAGGATCCGGCGCTTGCTTCGAACATCTTCCTCACGATGGTCACCGACATCGTGAGCTTCTCGGCGTTCCTTATCACTGCGACGTTGCTGCTCGGGTAGCCGTCGACTAGCGAACCCGGATCACACCTGATGGTCCGTCCGCAAACTCCCTGTTGGTGAGGCGACCGATCGTCCAACCCGGCACCCCCGCATCCGCGAG
>JAUIIM010000137.1 GCA_030431785.1 Acidimicrobiia bacterium
TCGCTGTCGCCGAGGAGCTCGAGCGCCGACTGCCATCTGCCCGTCACGTCACCCTCGACTCCGCCGGCCACATCCCGTACCGGACCCACCCGGATCTCTGGTGTGAGACCACCCTCACGTTCCTCGCTCGCCATTCGTGAGCTGATCGGGCGACTCGTGAACGGAGCGGGCCAGCTGCACCGCGAAACGGCGACAGTGAGCTACCGCCGATTCTCTCAGTCGTCGCCCTTCGCCTGTCTATAGATGTAGATGAGGCAAGCCACGAGACCGGTCCCGAGGATGATGTGGAAGATGTCCATCTGCAGACTGTACTCGGTACAGGGCCGTGCCTTTACCGTCTCGACGCAAGGGCAATCGCTTCAAGGCTGCAGCCGTCAGAGCAGCTGGCTCGACTCGAGCACCTCGGACTTGTAGAAGGTCGAGAGGTAGTCGAGGGCACGCTGCTGGCGACCGTCATAGTCATCGCCGGCGAGCGGAGCGAACACACACGTCGCATCGGATACGACGGCTACGTCGATGCCTCGTATGAATGCGTCGTAGGTCGTGTGGCGACAGCAGCAATCGGTGTGCTGCCCGACCACCACCATTTTCCCGATGTTGTGGACGCGACACGTGGCGTCGAGGTCGGTCTGGGTGAATGCCGAGTAATACCGCTTCGGCACGACGATGTCATCCCCCTGTGGGTCGAGCTCAGGGACGACCGCAGCACCCTGCGAACCGGCCACCGCATGCTCCCCGAAGACCTCGAACTCGAAGTCGCCCGGCAAGTGGGCATCGTTTGCGTAGACCACGACCCAGTCCTCACGGGAACGCGCCGCAGCGGCGAGCTGGTCGATCGTGTTGATGATCGGCTTCGCTGCCGAGTTGGCGAGCGTGCCGTCGACGAAGTCGTTCAGCATGTCGAGTACGACGAGAGCGGTCTTCATGTGATCAGCCTTTCAGGGTGCAGGGCGTTGAACCCTGTGCTTGGTTCTCCCACGCATGAGGATAGGTCGGGCGCCGAAGGCCGCCAGCGGACTCGGCAGGGCCTCTGGCGAGGAGTACTCGTTGGTGGAGGTGACGGGGAACCCGTGGCCCCTACGTTGCGAACGTAGTGCTCGAAAACTCTGAACGCTCGTCAACCCCCATGCCCCACGCGAATGCGCCGATTGGGTGCCGTCGGTCAGTCGCCACGCCAGACCTCTGCCCGCCAGGCACCTCCGTCAACACCTTGGACGACCGCAGGGAGTCTGCTTTTGAACCTTGGATCCCGCAGATGCGCCATCTCATCGCCGACGAACCTTGTGCTGATCCAGAAGCTGTCTTCCCATCCGCCGTCGCCGAATGTGGCCACCGGTTCTACCCGGACGCGCCACTGAACGAACTCGCCCGCCCGATGTCGTCCGAACACCGGATGCCCAACGAACACCTGCGCGTTGATCGGCGGTTCGTCCCAATCCGGGTCACCAAATTCGACTGCGATCGGTCCGTCGATATCGATTTCGAAGTAGGTCCAGGGCTCTTCGGGCGGCGAATCCGGTGTGTCGTCGCTCATGAGCGGAGACTCCTCAATGGTGGTCGGACTTCAAGACATTACCGGGTCGGCTCTATTGCGCCGGTACTCCGAGCGGAACCTCGTCGATTCAAGGCTCGATATCTGCATGGCACACTGTCGTGTATCCATCGAACGCGAGGGTCGGAAAGCGAAGCGATCGGAAAGCGAAGCGATCGGAAAGCGAGGCGCAGAGCGAGGCGCAGCCGAGAGGTCAGCCGAGCTTCGCTCGGCTCCGGTGGAGGTGACGGGATTTGAACCCGTGGCCCCTACGTTGCGAACGTAGTGCTCTGCCGGACTGAGCTACACCCCCGTAGCGAAGACGCATTCTATCGGCCGACCCGAAGCATCCAGCACCGCATCGACGCAGGAACCTGACTCATATTGCATGCCGTACTTAGTACGGTTCAGTTGTCGTACAATGTACAACACAAGATGCAACGAGCTCGACTAGAAGGGAACACCATGTCCGAGAACGCAACGACCGAAGACCCAAAGAACGACCTTGCGCAGTGGAAAGAGCAGCGCCAGGCATTCCGAATCCATGCACTCCTCTATGCCGTGTGCATGCCGATGATCTTGGCGATCAACCTGATGATCAACCTCGGCTCCGGCACCACCGGCGACATCTGGAGCTGGTGGTCGCTCTGGGCCCTCATCGGCTGGACGACTGCGATCGCTCTCCACGGCGGCGTCGTGTACCTAGCGAAACCGGAAGCAGCCGCCAACGCCTGACTCCGATCACCGGTCCACGAGACGATGACACAAGGCCGACGTGGGGCAACCGCCCGGCGTCGGTCTTGTTCGCGTTGCGGTCCTACGTGTCCTCGAGGTATCGCGTAGCGCCCCACGTTCCCGGCCGATCCGGTGGCTGTTCGAGCCCGACGCGCCCATAGGCGAGCCGCTGCTCTGCACGCGCCGCTTCCAACACGGCCGGAACATCGAGCCGGGTCGGCGCACCACCTTCGAGCAGGACCTCCCCGCCGACGATCGGCTTCCTTCCCGATCTCGATGGAACCGATCGAGTCCTCCAAGCCAAGCGCGCGGGCGGCGTCGATCGTCGCCATCTCGATGGCCGTTCCCGGCGGAAAGAGTGCTGGATCGTTGCGATCGGCACGGTGGTAGCGGGTCAGCTGAAACATGTGACGGAACATGTCCGTGGACCGATCCGGTGCGGTCGCATCGGAACCCAGCCCGACCGTGACACCGGCCTCCATCAGTTCGGGAACCGGACACCGGCCGAACTGCGAGAAGATCGCTGAAGGATTGTGTGCAATGCTCGTTCCGGATTCGGCCAAGACGTCGATCGATCCGGGCAGAAGGTCGGTCGCATGCGAGAGCAGGGTGCGCTCGGACAGAAGCCCGAGCTCTGCAGACCCGAGGACCGTGTCCTTCGTGTGCCCATCCTGGACGAGCAGCAGGCGACGATCTCGGATGAGGCGAAGGAGTGCTTCAACTGCGTCCGCAACACCGGCCGCCTGCGCCTCACGCCGATCGAGCGTGGGAAACGTGGTCGCTAGGATCGATCGAGGAGAACGGGTTTCGCCGGCCAGTTCGTCGACCGTAGCGAGCTGGTCGTACAGCCCGGACTCGACCTCGACGCCGTCACCGCTCCTATCGAACCGGGTGGTTCGTTTCGGGAAGGGCGGCACTCCCGGGCCTACGGCGAGAACAGTCCGAAGCCCGACGTCCTCGACGCCGGCAAAGTGTGCTCGGGCGTGATCCGGGTCGTCAGCTCGGACGGTGTCGCCCGCTCCCCCGAACATCGACATCGCCGTCGTCGTTCCGAACCGAAGGCGTTCGGCTGCGGTCAGGCGAGCTTCGGCGTACCAGAACTCCGGTGTAGCTCCGTGGAGATACAGGCGTTCACACGCATCCATCCACCCATCGAGGTCGTCCGCCATCGTCCGGACGAGGCTGTGTCCCGCATGGCTGTGAGCATCGACGAGCCCAGGGAGTAGCACCCCGTGGGGCGCATCGATCGTTCGACGTGCGGCGAACTCGGCGGAAACATCCCCGGCGGGACCCACCGCTTCGATCCGACCCTTGTCGACGGCAACTGCACCGTCCTTGAGCACCCGGCGGTCGGGGTCCACGGTGATGATGGTTCCTACGCGGAGGAGAAGATCGATCACCCGACCAGCCTACCGAGCCGGTGCGGCGCGTACCGAAGGGGAACGACGAAAACGCCGGCTATCCGGCGATGACCCTCACGGTCTTTGCCTCGTCCGTCGCGTACGTGTCCTGGACGGGGGCTGGGGCGATCTGGCGTTGCGGTGCCTGTGCGATCGGAGTGACGACCTGTCGCTGCATCGCCCTTCGCTGTTTGACCGTGAGCAGCATCGTGACGTAGGCAGCGATCGATACGTTGATCGCGATGTTCACGAAAAGCCATGCCGTCGAACCAGTCCAGGTGGCGAACACCAGCGTCGATACAGCGGCGACACCAAGCCCGATGAGGACCTGCTG
>JAUIIM010000027.1 GCA_030431785.1 Acidimicrobiia bacterium
GTTCATCGTCGATGCCAAGCAGGGCATGCCCGTAGGGCCCGGCGCAGGAGCACCCGCCGCGTGACTGGATCCCGAACAGATCGTTCAGGACGGCGACGACGAAGTTGTGGTGCAGGTACCGGTCACCGTGCCGCACGACGAACGACACGATGCTCAACCGATCGGCGTTCGGATTGCCGAGGATCTCGATGTTGGGGTTCGCACTCCACACGTCGATCGCCCTACGGATGAACCGTTCCTCGAGTTCCCGGATTCGTTCGACCCCCACGGTGTCCTTGAGCTGAAAGGCAAGGCCGGCGCGTATGGATTCGATGATCGCCGGCGTTCCACCCTCCTCACGATGTTCGATGTCGGAGAGGTACTCGTGCATCGAAGCGTTGACATAGCGCACGGTCCCGCCACCCGGCACTCCGGGCACCTTGTTACGGAACAGCTCTTTTCGCGCCACGAGCAGACCGGGCGTTCCGGGTCCGCCGATCAGCTTGTGCGGTGAGATGAACACAGCATCCTTGTAGGCCCCGGGGCTGCCGTCTCCGGCCATGTCGATGTCCACGTACGGGGCGGCCGCGGCAAAGTCCCAAAAGGAGAGTGCTCCGTGATCGTGGAGGAGCCGTGCGATTCCCGACGTGTCCGAGATGATCCCGGTCACGTTCGACGCGGCCGAGAACGACCCGATCAGGAGCGGGCGGTCGGCAAAGCGGATCAGTTCGGCCTCCAGGTGGTCCTGGTTGATGTGACCGTCAGAGTCCTCGCCGATTCGCACGACGTCGGCGATCGACTCCCGCCACGGCAGCTCATTCGAGTGGTGCTCAAATGGACCGATGAACACCACCGGTCGTTCGTCGGCCGGTATCGCATCCGAGAGGTGATAGTGCTCGTCGAGGACATCGGGAATCTGGAGGCCGAGGACCCGGATCAGTCGGTCGATGGCCCCGGTGCAGCCCGTCCCGACGAACAAGACGGCGTGCTCGTCGGTGGCGTTCACGCACGAGCGGATGATGGATCGGGCGTCCTCGCGGAAGTGTCCCGTCTGGAGACCGGTGCCGGACGACTCCGTGTGCGTGTTGGCGTACAGCGGGAGCACGACATCGCGGAGGTAGTCCTCGATGAACGAGAGTGAGCGACCCGAAGCTGTGTAATCGGCGTAGGTGACTCGTCGCGGTCCGAACGGACCCGGGACCGTGTTCGCTGATCCGATGACGGAATCTCGGATCGTGGCGATCAAATCAGGCATAGGCGGAGCTTACCGCTTACGCCCCACGGCTCACGCTCAGCGGAGTCAAGAGCGACAAACGACAAACGACGAATGACGGCTCTCTTTCGTCTTATGTCTTTCGTCTTTTGTCCGCCGAAGGCCAGGGGCCGAAAGCTCACAGGATGGCTCCCTCGTTGCGGAGGAGCGCTTCCTTCATCTCCGGTCCGAACGCATACTGCCCGATCGATCCGTCGGAACGAACCACGCGGTGGCACGGCACGACGAGTGGGATCGGATTGCGCCCGAGTGCGGTGCCCACCGCACGGACGCTTCCCGGATTGCCGATTTCCTCGGCGATCCATCCATAGGGGCGCACCTGTCCCACTGGGATCGTCTGGCAGGCGGCCAGGACGGAGCGTTGGTAGTCACCGATCCCGGACATGTCGACTTCGAGCTCGTCAGTGCGCCCCGACGCCAGCGCGTCTTCGACATCGGACCGGAGAGAACGAGGCAGTTCGGATCCGTATCCCTCGCGGCGGTGGTGGGCGAGGAAGTCGTCGATGGTTGCGTCCGCGAACATCGGTGTCACGGCGGTGATACCCCGGGGGGACCATGCGAGCCACACCGGACCGACTGGGCTGTCGGCGGTCCCGATTCGGTCGGCGGCGCCGACGGCGAGCACGGTTCGTTGGTGGAGGTCCGTCGGGGTTTCCGGGATGTGGCGGGCGATCATCGTCTCGACGTTGTTCGTGGTCATGCTCTCTGCTCCTCTGCTGCGATGGTTCTGCGTAGGCGGTCGAGACCGCGTGCGATGTCCGACCGCACGGTCGCCTCGGGCCGCTCGGTCACCTCGGCGATGTCGTTCACCGACAGGTCGACGACGTATCGCAGGACAACCGCTGTTCGTTGTGTGTCGGTGAGCTCGGCGAGCCGTCTACGCCACGCATCGCCGTCCGCCGGCTCGGGATCCACGTGTCCTGGCAGGTCGACCTCGGCGACCGCCTGGGGCGACTGGCGGCGCCATCGGTTGCGGCATTCGTTGAGCGCAATCGTCCAGAGCCATGATGCGAGACGCATCGCATCGATGCGTTCCCGGTCGTAGGTTGACAGCGCGCCATACGCCCTCACGAACGTCTCCTGGGCGATATCTGCCGCCTCATCGGCGTTGCGTGTCAGCCGGTATGCGCCTGCGTGGATGCCCGGCTGATACGCCCGAACCAGCTTCGAGAAGCCACGGTCGAGATCGGACCTCAGCTCGCGTTTGATACTCGGTTCGTCGGTGGTGTCGTCGCTCACGTATACAAGAACCCATCACGAGCCGGTTCTGTTGCAGAATTCTGTCCGGTTCGTCGCGAACGTCGATGTTACAAGTCGACATCGTGCGACATAGGCTCGGCGGATGTCCCGGAGCCAGTCTGCCCGAGGGGTGTTGTTCGCCCTCTCTGCCGCCACCGCGTGGGGAGTGTCCGCTGCCATCGCCGGCGGCGTGTTCGATGTGATCCCTCCGGCATATGTCGCCCAGTCGCGGGCGGCGATCGCGGCCGTCGTATTGGTACCACTCGCAGCTCGTAGGGGGTTCCTGCGCCCGCAGAAGGGGATGTGGCGACTGGGGGTGCTTGCAGTCAATCTCGCATTGGTGAACGTGACGTTCTACATCGCGATGGATCGGCTCGGGGTGGGGCCGGGGGCCACGATCCAGTTCCTCGGACCGATCCTCGTCCTCGTGTGGGTGGTACTCGTCCGCGGACAGTCGGTGCGGCCACTGATATGGGCCGCGGCCGTGGGCGCCGTCGTCGGTGTCGGTTTCGTCACCGAGACATGGTCGCTCACCGGGGGAGACATGACGGGTGTCCTGTCCGGTCTTGCCGCTGCGGTCACGTTCGCCTTCTATCTGCTCTATGGCGAGCACCTCGCCGAGGACTTCGAACCCATGTACATCACGACGTGGGGGTTCATCCTGACTTCGTTGATCTGGATGGTCGTCCTGCCGGTCTGGACGTTCCCCACCGAAGGTCTCGCTTCGGGCGACTGGATCAACCTACTCATCATCGGGACCATCGGTACGGCGATGCCGTTCGTGCTCGAGTTCCGCGCTTTGAGTCTCGTGTCGTCGAGCATCGTCGGCGTGGTTGCGACGATCGAACCCGCCATCGGCGCCCTTGCCGCCTTGGTGCTACTCGACCAGACGATGTCCCCGATCCAATGGGTCGGCGTGGCACTCGTCGTGGTCGCCGTCGCCACGGTCCAGCGCTGGGGTCTTGACGACGATCAACCCGCCGTCCTCCCCGTAGCCTGACGAACGACGAACGACAAACGACGAACGACCAACGACGAACGACAAACGACGAACGACCAACGACGACTCCCGATCCCTCCGTCCCTCCGTCCCTGTGTCCTTCGTCCCTTCTTCCCTTGCTCCCTTTGTCCCTTCGTCCCTTCTTCCCTTCTTCCCTTTGCCCTTTGTCCCCTTTCGCCTGATACCGTCGGGGTATGAAGTTCTTCCTGAAAGTGCTGCTCGTCCTCACGGGTGTCACGGTGCTCGCCGCGGTGCTCACGAAGCGTCGCTATCCCGAGTTCGGTGAACCGTTGGATGGGTCCTTTCGGATCACCGCCGTGATGGACGGTCGCGAGTTCATGAGCGTGACGCCGAACCTGATGAAGGGGGAGGCAGTCGCCTGTATGGGTGGCATCGAACTCGACCTCACCGAGGCCAACATCGGCGACGGCGCCATCCTCGAACTCAAGGCGATCATGGGTGGGATCGAAGTCCTCGTTCCCCCGACGTGGCGGGTCGAGATGCGGTCCATCTCCCGCATGTCGGGTGTCGTCAACCTCACGGATCCCGATGAACCGGCCGATGGTCCGTTGCTCCTCGTCGACGCTGATGCGCTCATGGGTGGGATCGTCGTCATGACCCCGGAATCGACCGATGGCAGTTGATCTCGGCTCCACGATCACATATCTGAAGGATCACTGCATGGAGCATGGTTTCCATGTGCACGATGAGCGTCACTTCGTCGAGACGATGACACTCCGTCAGGCGTGGGAGGTCGATGTCCACCCCGCCGAGGCCTGCTCGGGACCCTTGGACCTGCACATATCGCTCGACATCGAGCCGCGGCTCGTCCTCCGATTCGAGGACATGTTGGCCGAGACCGATGAGATGCCGACAGATCCGGATCACGAGTTTGCGATCACCTTCTTCTTCAACTGGTCGCTTCCTGCGATGGCAACACCGCCGGATCTGATCATCCTGTCGACGGAACTCGCCGGCATCGGCGGGATCGACCTACCGATCGACATCAACGCCGTGCAGTCGATGGGTGCGCTCGATGACCAGACGGACACCCGCCTGTCCGTCATCGGGAAGGCAGAGCGATCCCTCGTCGACTTCGTGTTCAACCCCGAGTGTCTGTGCGAGGTCCTCGATCGTGTGCATGCGGTGAGCATGTACTTCGTCGAGCATGCGGATGGTTGGCTCGACTAGGCCGGTCGAATCCAGAGCTCACCCACAGACGTCGAACGTGTTCTCCTGCGGCTCGTATCCGGCAGCAGCAGCGAGGTCCCGGAACTCAGCCAAACCCGGTCGCTCCGAGATCCAGTCGTAGCGAGCTTGGACTTCGTCCGATGGGGCAGGAATCCGGAAGACGTACGCGGAGAATGTCTCGGCGAAATCCTCTTCCGGTGTGCTCGCGGCGTACGGTCCGAGGAACCCGGCGTCGATGCTGCACCGACCCTCACCCGATTCGACCGTCGGACTCGCATACGGGTCGAAGTCGTCGATGTAGTCGGTCCAAAACGAGTCGACCCACAGGTTGATCACCGAGTCTTCGTAGAAGCAGCCATCCCCATTCCAATAGGTCTCGCAAGCCTCCTCATCCTCGAAGCGGTCGATCTCGGTCACGGTCAGCGTGAAGACGTGGGCGAACTCGTGCAGCATCGTCAGCCTGCTCTCGGCTGGGTCCGCCTCCGATTCCGTCGTGTTGACAGACATCTGGAACACGCTCCCGTCGATGTCGTAGGGCGACACGAACGCGAGCGTGACGTCGCCGCCGTCCTCCCATGATTCGAATGCCGTGAACACGGCGAGATCATGGAGCTGTCCTCCCGGCACGATGTCCGAGAGGACTTCCCAGGCTTCGATCAACGTCTCGTCTTCCTCCCCGAAACAGACAGCCCCGAGATTGCCTTCGACCACGTAGTGCGCCGTGGTCGTGTGGACGATCTCGTCGTCACCGAAGTCTTCCGGTGTGCAATCGACATCGTCCCTGGTCAGTGACAGATCGACACCGCCGCCCGTCAACGGGGCCAGGGTGGTAGCGGAGGTATCGGCGGTCGTCGTTGTCGTGTCAGCCGCCTCGATGCTCGTGGTCGTCTCGACGGCCGTAGCCGAACAGCCGGCGATGACCAGTAGAGAGAACACGACGGGAGCGATGCGGCGCCTGACACGTGCGCGTGTGACGGCGTCACTCATAGCTGATTGCCTCGAGGATGTTGAGTCGGGATCCCTCGTACGCCGGATAGATCGCGGCGACGATTCCCGCAAGCGCAGCGAGGATCACGAGTGTCACCAACTGACCGACGGGTACGGAGAAGGTGCTGAGCCCTTCCTCGTCTAGCGCCTGGACGACCGCCCACCCGAGCACCAGGCCGGTCCCCATCCCGAGTATCGCTCCGAAGACAGCGATGATCACGGATTCCCACCGGATCATCCGGCGGAGCTGGCGGCGTGACATCCCGACTGCGCGTAGCAACCCGATCTCGCGGGTGCGTTCGATGATGCTGAGCGCCAGTGTGTTCGTGATCCCGAGGATGGCGATGATGATCGCCAGAGCGAGGAGCACGGTGAACATGCCGAGCAACAGGTTGATGCCCGACTCGAACTCGGCGATCAGGTCCGACTGTGTCTGGACGTCGACATTCGGGAACTGTTCCGCAGCCCGCTCGGCCGCCGCAACAGCGTCGTCGAGGCTCGAGCCGTCGGCGGCGTTCGCCATCACCAACATGTCGGCGACGGGGTCCACGTTCTCGAACCACCGATCGCGAGTCATGATGAACGCCCCGAACGCAAGGTCGTCCTCAAATGTCCCGACGACTTCGGCCGTCGTCGTCGACCCGCTCGGGAATTCGAGGGTGACTTCAAGCCCAAGCGGGAGGCCGTCGTTCTCGTCATCGGGGTCGTCGAAGACCAGGAGTCCGTCAGTTGCGCCGAGGGCGGCGATCTCGTCCGGATCTGCACCGGGGATGTTGAGAACCCCTTCGTAGGTGTCCGGTTCGATGGCCGAGGCCGTGTCGAGGTTCTCACCCACGCGAACCGCACCAGAGTTCAGCGTCGTGACCCCGCCGATGGCGTCCTCGGTACGCAACTCTTCTGTGAAATCAGGGCTCACACCGATCGCAAAGTTGCTACTCGAGGCGGTGATGTCCGACGGGAACGATTCCGCAACGGTTTCGTTGATCGAGCCTTTGAGGGAGCTGGCGAGGACGGCGACGAACACCACAAGGGCCACGCCGATCATCAGTGCCGAGGCCGTCGAGGCGGTTCGTCGTGGCTGACGCTGCGTGTTCTGCACGGCGAGGTCGCCGGCGATCCGATACGCCTTCTTGATCGGCCATCCAAGGAAGGATGCGACGGGCGACGCAATGATCGGCGCAAGTGTGGAGATCCCGAGGAAGACAAGAAGCGCCCCGAGACCGAGGATCGAGAGAGCCTCGCTCGTATCCGTAAACAGCCCGATGAAGATGCCGAGCGCACCGATCCCGGTGACCACGACGCCAGCGATCGTCCGGCGGGTCAGCGACTTGCGAGTCGTCCTCGCCAGATCGGCCCGCATCGCTGCGACCGGTGGAATCCGAGCGGCGCGAACTGCGGGGAACACGGAGGCGACCACGGTCACCACGATGCCGACGATCATGCCCACGATCACCGTGCGCGGCAGCACGGTCAATGGGCCCTCCGGAAGACCGAAGCCGGCTGCACTCATCGCAGCGGACAGCAGCATGGCGAGCACGATGCCCCCGATCACCCCGATCGCGGACGAAATGATGGCCACGATCAGCGCTTCGAGGACGACCATCCGTGTCACCTGCCCACCGGTTGCACCGATGGCACGGAGCAGCGCTAGTTCGCGGGTGCGCTGCGCCACGATGATCCGGAAGGTGTTGTAGATGACGAATGATCCGACGAAGACCGCGACCATGGCGAACACGAGGAGCGCCGTCGTCAAGAAGCCGAGTCCCTCCTTGATCTCTGCGGTCTGCTCCGCCGTCGACTGGCTGGAGGTGATCGAGTTCACCCCCTCCGGGACGACCTTTTGGATCCGGTCTGCGAGTTCTTCCGACGTGACGCCCGGCTCGGCACCCACCGCGATCTCTGATATCTGTCCTTCGAGATCGAAGATTCTCTGTGCCTCGGAGAATTCGAAGATCGCCAGCGTGGCGCCGGCGAGATTGTCTTCGTCCCCGAAGTTCGCAAGACCCACGAGTTCGTACTCGGTGACGGGTCCGGTGGTGAGGATGCCGATCGAGTCTCCGATCGCAAACCCCTGCGCCTCGGCCGTAGCGACGTCGAGGACGATCTCGTCCGCCGTCTCTGGTGGCCGCCCGTTCTCAGGTGCAATGGTGAGGGGAGTGAGGTCGGATTCGTCCGTCCACGAGAAGCCGAGCGTGGGTGGCCCGAATCCTCCGATCGCCTCGCCATCGGATCCGATGAGCTGGGCGATGCCGCCGACCGAGGGTGCGGCGACACGCACCCCGTCCACGGCGGCGACATCGTCGAACACGCTTTCCGGCATGGAAACCGCAACTTCGCCGAAGTCGTTTCCGAACTCCGGTTCATCGGGTACCACGACGACGTCAACACCTGTGGCGATGTCTTCGAAGAGGCGGTCGAATCGGGCACTGATCGTGTCGGTGAACACGAACGACCCGGCGACGAAGGCAACGCCGATGACGATTGCGAACGATGTCAGGAGCAACCTGACCTTGTTGGTCCGGATCGAGGACCAGGCGACTTTCAACATGTCAGTCCCCGAGTTGTTTCATCTTGTCGAGGATGGAGTCAGCCGTCGGGTTCTGGATCTCGGCGACGATCTGCCCGTCGTCGAGGAAGATGACACGGTCTGCGTGGGATGCAGCGAAGGCGTCGTGGGTGACCATGACGATGGTCTGACCGAACTCATCGACCGCCCGTCGCATGAATTCCAACAGCTCGGCACCGGACGTCGAGTCGAGGTTGCCCGACGGTTCGTCGGCGAACACGATCTCCGGACGTGAGACCAACGCTCGGGCTGCGGCGACGCGCTGTTGCTGTCCACCCGACAGTTCCGATGGCCGATGCGTGAGTCGATCGCTGAGTCCGACAGTGCTGACGACGGTGTCGTACCACTCCTGATCCGGCTTCTCGCCGGCGATGGAGAGCGGTAGGACGATGTTCTCGTGTGCGTCCAATGTTGGGATGAGGTTGAACGCCTGGAAGATGAAGCCGATCTTTTGGCGTCGGACGATGGTCAGGTCCTTGTCCGACAGTGACCCGAGGGAGACGTCCCCGAGGCGGACATCGCCCGAGGTGAGCGTGTCGAGTCCCGCGAGGCAATGCAAGAGCGTGGACTTGCCGGAACCCGACGGTCCCATGATCGCGGTGAACTTGCCCTTCTCGAACTCGGCGGACACTCCACTCAGTGCAGCCACGGCGGCGTCGCCGGACCCATAGATCTTCTTGGCATCGGTCACAGCTACGGCAGCTGGCATTCCCATTCTCCCCGTGAGGTACCGGACAACCCTAGCGGGCGCCCGCCACGAGATGGCCGTGCCCATCGGTGCCCGGGCTGAGCTGTTTCTGATGATGGAAGATGGATCATCGATCGGATGCAGGCGTTGGATTGTCGGATTATCGGATTGTCGGTGCGTCGGACCGCGCTACACGCCCTGCGCTAGCAGCCAGCAGCCAGGAGCGGGCGCACGTCTCCACGCCCGCGCGCCGATGCGCATCCGCGCTCCGTGCGTCCCACCTTCAGGGGGGACGGCAGAATCGGCTGCTGTGCGCCGATTCTGCAGGGGGGCGTGCGAGCCTGCGAGCCCCGTCCTCCATCGGTGCACGCGAGGCCGGTCGGCTGTTCGATCATCGATCATCGACTCCGGAAGTCGGACTATCGGATTGTCGGATTGTCGGTACGTCGGACCGCCCGAGAGGCTGGAGCGAGCGCACGCCCACACGCCTACACGCCTCTGCGCCAGCAGCAAGGAGCCAGGATCGGGGCCCACGGCCACTCCCAACCGATCCGGCCCATGGCCCATGGCTCATGGCTCATGGCTCAAGGCCCAAGGCTCCCCACCCCAACGCATCAGCGCCCGAACCGGAGGCGTTCGGGCGCTGATGACGATTGTGACGTCACACACAGGGTGTGGACGTATATGTGTGTGTGCTGCGTCGGATTCCCTATGCAGCCTTTCGGATGGATCCGTCCTGCTGCTTCGGCATCACGAGGATGGTGCCGGCGACAAGGTCTGGCTTGTCCGGCAGCATCCACGCACCGACTCGTACGAGCAGGCGGGCGATCCCTCTCCGAATCTGTCGTGTGGCGGTCCCGCTCCGATATGCGACCGTCAGGTCGGCGGCGAGACCATCCACATAGAGATTGATCTGGTCGTTGCTATGGGCGGTGTATGGGGTCATGTGGCGCGCTTTCGGATTCGTCGCCCCGAGTTCCGTGTGCGGATGGCTGCATCCAGCTCATCCTGGAGTTCTGAGCGGTAGGCGTTGAGGTACGAAAAGTCGAGCGTGGTCAGGTTGTTCATGTGATCTCCTCTGCGTCGTTCGATCGGTGGATGTAGTGGTTCAGGTAGGTTGCGGCTTCTGGCAATGTCTCGTCTCTGAGCTCGTATCGCTTGTCGTCGCCGACGTGGACCCGGATGAGTCCGGCGGCCCGGAGCAGCATCATGTGGTGATGCAGCGTGGACTTCGGGATGTCGAGCTCGTTGCTGAGTTCCACAAGGCTCGCATCGTCCGAAGCGAGCCTGCGAAGGATCTTCAATCGGCGTTCGTCACCGAGGGCCTTGTGTAGCTTCACGAGCCAGCTCGGAGGTGCATCCGGATCGGAGGCGAGTGTTCGGTCCGACACCGGGTAGCACATGATGTAGAGCGCCGGTGACTCGGCGAGGACGACCCATGGGCGGGCGACCATGCTCGGCAAGAGCAGGATCGGAATGTCCATCTGTCGGTCTTCGATCGAGATCCCATTCGAGGCGATCTCGACGAGTCGGGTCGGAGAGAGCCGGTTCGACATCGCTTCTTTGGCTGCGAAGTCAGACTCGAGGTACGGCCGGAACTCTTCTTCGTGCTCACGGAACGCTGTTGCTTGCGCAGCGCTCAGAATGTCGACCAGGAAGTCCCTTGTCGCCTCGGGTTCCATCCCGATCAGGTACCGGAGTGTCTCGCGCCACGACTTCTTCTTCGTGTGCGAGAACGCCGGGCTGTCGAGGAGGGCGTCCAGGGAGGCAGTGTCACCGCCTGCCGCACGTGCCGCCAATTCGGTCTCGTCGCGGTTGAACTCCTGATAGAGCCACAGCATCCTGGTCCTGATATCGACCGGGTCGTGGTTTGCGAGGAACTCGATGAACCCGTCGACGGTGCCGCGTTCCTCGTCGAGCGGAACGAGCGTCAGGAGTGCCACCCACGGCTCGCCCGACTCGAGCTGGTGGAGGCCGTTCGCGACGATCGGATCGGCGTTGTCGAGGAAGTCATCGAAGAAAGTGTCGTCGATGTCCAGGTCACCGATCGGGTCTTCGCACATCCGCTGGGCGAGGACCCACATCGTCAAGAGCAGGTCCACCACGGAGTGGTAGGCGACATCCACGGTGAACTCGTGGCGTTTCTCGGTTGTGAAGTCCATGACTCTCATGCGACCCTCGTCGTTGCTGTTCGGAACTATATCATACCGTTCGAAATATGTCGAACGCATCTATAACAGTAGGTTGCAGACCGTTTATTCCGGAGAGCGTGTTGGCGTGTGGGCGCTTGGGCGCGAAGGCGTGTAGGCGTGTGGGCGTGCGCCCGCTCCTGGCTGCTGGCTCCTGGCTCCTAGCGCAGAGGCGTGTGGGCATGCGTCCGCTCCTGGCTCCTGGCTCCTGGCGGAGCAGCGTGGAGGACGTACCGACAATCCGATAATCCGACAATCCAAGGCTTGCTCCCGATCGAGGATCCATGATCGATGATCGGTCGTCTCCAATCCAACGCGGAACGGAGCGGCTCAGGAATCCGATTCCGTATCGACGGCCGGGGGCGCCACACCCGTGAGGCGTTCCTCGATCCAGCGGACCGACGAGGTGACAGTGCGCCCCATGGACTCGGTGAGCATTGTCGTGAGTTCGTCCGTGTCGGGTGGCTCCTCCCAGCCGACGAGTTGGACGATCACGATGTCTCCGTCGACGGTCAGCGTGTTGACACGGACCGGGCGAGGATCCTGATCCGGGAACTCGAGCGCGAGCCAGTCGTCGACGGCGGCGGATGCGTTGCGAAGATCTGCGTTCTGGGAGAAGACAGACGAAGCCGTGAGCGCCAGGGGGATGGAGATGAGGACCACGCCGAGGACCACGATCGCAAACGCCGATCGGATGCGGTTGCGTCGGTAGTGGAGGCGACTCCATGACGTGTACCCGACCACGATGAACACGAGACCCGCCATCAGGATGATCGAGAACAGGTTCGTCAGGAACAGCAGGAGCGCCCCGCCCGCCTGCGCATAGTCGCCGGCGTGGAGCGTGATCCCGACGACGGCGAGGGGTGGCACCAAGGCGATCGCGACGGCAACTCCCGGTAGGGCATCGGACCGTTCGGCACGCGAGATGCCGTACGCACCAGCAGCACCGGCTGCAACGGCGATGCCAGATCAAGAAGGGTCGGTGCGGTGCGCGAGACCACCTGTCCGTTCTGAACCACCTCGGGCAGGTTCGGGATCATCGCAGCAAGGCCCCACGCCAGGAGGATCGATCCGCCTGCGCCACCGGCGACGACGGTCGTCGAGAACAGGGTCGACTTGGTTCGGCCGTGGATGAGACCGGCGGACACTCCGAGGATCGGGGTCATCAAGGGGGCGACGAGCATGGCGCCGATGACGACAGCGGTCGAGTCGACAGCGATACCGAACGTGGCGATCGCGGTCGACAGGAACATCAATACAGCAAAACGACTCACGCGGTCCCGCGTTGCCCCGCGGTTGAGAAACACGGATTCCTCGATGTGGTCGATGTCTTCGTCGGCCATCTGTCGGCTCGAGAGCCAATAGGCAATCACGGAGTAGGTGTCGGAGGGTTCGAGGTCGGCCGGGGCGTTCTCGTTCCGGGTCCACGCGTAGACGAGCGCGATGACGGCGCGGGCGACGAGGATGATCGCTCCACCTGCGACGACGGCGGGAACGATGCCGTTCGGTACCAGCAGCGCAAGGGCCCCGAGAGCGATGAGGATCAGGGCCCGTAGCCCCACCCACAGGTTCGCGCCACGCTCATGTTCACGCCGGAGGGCGTTCCAGAGTTCGATGAGGCCCCGTACGACCAATACGATGCCGATCGCATACCCGACCACGGTTCTCGTCTCGTCCGGCCAGATCCAGATCACCGCACCGGCGATGATTGCGATGGCGGGCGGGACATACCGATGCCAGGGGCGACGTTGTGTCAACACGCCGAGGAGCTCAATGACGCCGGCGACGATGAGGAGTGATGCCGCAAGTTCTTCGAGTCCGATGACGTTCCCCGGATTCGCCATCATCACGAACAGCACGACCAGTCCCAAGGCACCGAGCAGGATCACCCTCGACATGGTTCCGGCTGGTGACCGGGCCACCGATCTGATCGCCTCTTCCGACGTCTCGGCCGGTATCACCGGCGGGGGTACCGCCTCGAACTCTCCCGTGATCTCCGACGCGGGCGGCTCTTCCGGAGACCCGGGGGTTTGGCGCTTCGGCTTGTCGTCGGGCGGCACGATGAGATGCTACCCGATGCGTGCTGCGGCGGGACGTTCGGGCGGATGGCTGTCGGATCTTCCCCGTATCCTTGTCCGGGAAGCGGCAGGTTCGAGCGACTCGTGGCCTCACAATCAACACCTCACCGGAGATGACGATCAGATGTATGCAGGAGACCGCACGCCGACGGAGACCTGGGACGAGCTGTCGAACGCTCCCGAAGCTGTCCTCGTGGACGTTCGGACCCGTGCCGAACTGACCTACGTCGGCTTCCCCGATCTGTCCGGCATCGGGAAACGCCTTGTCGCAATCGAGTGGCAGAGCTTTCCCACTGGGAGCATCAACGACGAGTTCGTCGACCAACTGAGATCCGCCGGGATCGGCGAAGACCAACCGGTGTATTTTCTGTGTCGGTCCGGCGCTCGGTCTCGCGCCGCGGCCACCGTTGCGACCCGTGCCGGCTATGTGGCGGCATACAACGTCGATCAGGGGTTCGAAGGTGGTGTCGACGTCGAGGGACACCGGGGTACGACATCCGGATGGAAGGCCGCGGGTCTGCCGTGGCGTCAAGGCTGACCGACGGATTGGCGCCCTCAGGGTCGAGCAGGTATCTGTCTGAACGACAGCGCCGCTTCGTCGACGACCGTCTCGAAACGCAGACCCATCAGGATCACACCGGCAGCGCCCGCTCTCTCGGCCGCCTCGCTCACCTCCCGGGCACACGCCCAGGCTTCCTTGCGGCCGTCCGTGTGTGCGATGGCCGTCTCGACTCTCTTGCGCAGCTGCGGTGTCGCCGGAACGGCACCCATCGACTCGATTCGGTCCACCCATTCGGGGCTGAACGGTGGGATCACCATCACGAACAGCGGCGGATCGTCGTCTTCGAGTTCGAGCTTGGCGATCTGCTCCTCAACGGTCGCCGGGTCGGTCACCGGACCTGCGACAAGGAACTGGGCACCGGCCTGGATCCGCTTCCGTTTCTGCCAGGCCGCAAATCTGGTCGGCATCCCCACCTCGAAGTCGGGGAGCGATTTCTGGAGCTCGCGGAGATGGCGCACGATCTCGTAGTGGTCGGCCAGGTGGTCCACCTGGGGGAGGGTGTCGCCGATGACCACGAGGAACGACTCGACACCGTTGCCCAATGCACCGCGGACCTCCGACTCGATCGCCAAGATGTTGCGGTCCCGTGTCGACACGACGACCGTCGGTGACACGCCCGGTGTGTCGTGGGTGATGCGGGCCGAGAACGCAAACGGCGACACGCGCACCTTCCCGAAGACGTTGTCGGTGACCATGACGTGGTCCCATGCACCATCGAGCAACAGATGCGACATGTCGGGAAGCGATGGTGGGTTGATCTCTGCGATGCGCAGGAAACCGTCAGCCGATGTCAGCACGGATCTCCCTCGGCTTTCTGGCGATGAAATACTTCGCCTGTCGGTGGTGGCAGATGATCGCTGAGGTCGTCTGCTCGGGTTGGTATTGGTAGCCGGTCTCTGGACCGACGTCGATCCCGAGACGATCCGCCCCGAGGAGCGTTGCGACGGTCTCGTTGTCCTCGAGATCGGGGCATGCCGGGTAGCCCCACGAATACCGTCCGCCTTGGAACCGCTGGCGGAACAGCCCGGGGATCGTCGGGTCGTCGTCCTGGTCGATACCGAGCTCGCTACGGACCCGCGTGTGCCAGTACTCGGCGAGCGCCTCGGTGAGCTCGACACCGATCCCGTGGATCTTCAGGTATTCCTCGTACCGGTCGGCACCGAACAGTTCGGCGGTTCGCTCGGACACGCGGGCACCCATCGTCACGATGTGGAATGCGGCGACGTCGACCTCGTCATCGATCGGTCGGAAGAAGTCGGCGATGCAAAGCCATGGTGTCTCGGACTGGCGTGGGAAGCGGAATCGTACGCGCTCGGCTGTGCGTTGATTGTCGGTCCAGATCACGAGTTCGTCGCCATCGCTGTTGGCCGGGAAGTAGCCGTAGACGACGCTGGGATCGAACAACCCGTCCGTCCTCGCCTGGGTCAGGATCCTGCGTAGTTCGGGCTGGAGCCGTTCCTTGAATGACGCATCGTCCTCGTCGGGCTCAGGGCGGTACTGCCATTGGTTGCGAAACAGGGCTGTGGTGTTCAGATACGGGAGGATGTCATCGAGCGGCACACCCTTGACCACGCGCGATCCAAAGAAGGGTGCGTGGGGTATTGGTTCGGCTGTTGATACCTCAGGCGATCGGGCCGGGGCGTCGGTGGCGGGAGCAGGATCTGCCGGACGTTCGATTCTCGGGAGCGGACGCTTGGTGGGCTTGTCGCCGCGGCCCGTCACGTACTCCATGGCGTGGAGTCCGGCGAAGGCATCTTTGCCGTACAGGAGGGTTCCCGGGTACCGCTCTGCGAGGTCCTGCTCCACGTAGGCACGGGTGAGCGCAGCGCCACCGAGGAGCACGGGAACATCCTCGAGACCCCGCCGTTGGAGTTCGTCGAGGTTGTCACGCATGATGAGCGTCGACTTGACGAGGAGACCACTCATCCCGATCGCATCGGCATCGTGTTCTCGATACGCCTCGATCATCTCGGCGATCGAGACCTTGATGCCGAGGTTGTGGACCCGATACCCGTTGTTCGACAGGATGATGTCGACGAGGTTCTTCCCGATGTCATGGACGTCGCCGGAGACGGTCGCCAACACGATCGACCCCCGGTCGGTGTCGTCGACCTTGTCGAGGTGTGGTTCGAGGTAGCGGACCGACGTCTTCATCGTCTGCGCGGAGCGAAGCACGAATGGGAGTTGCATCTCGCCGGCACCAAAACGTTCGCCGACCACCCGCATGCCTTCGAGCAGGTGGTCGTTGATGATCTGCATCGCGGGCACCTCTCCAAGCACGAGGTCCAGATCCTCTTCGAGGCCTACGGTGTTGCCCGTGATGATGCGCTTCTCGAGGCGCTGCGTCGGGGTGAGTCCTTCGAATGGATCGGTTTCGATCGTTTCGATGGTCACATCGGCAAACACTTCGAGGAGGCGCTCGAGCGGGTCGTAGTCGTCCGTGGTCCTGTTGTGGATCAGGTCGAGACAGACCTCGACATGCTCGTCGGGCAGTTCAGAGAGTTGAGTGATCTTGCCCGCATGGATGATCGCTGCGTCGAGCCCGGCGTCGACCGCTTCGTGGAGAAAGACGGAGTTGAGGGCACGGCGTGAAGCGGGGGACAGGCCGAAGGAAACGTTCGAGACGCCAAGCACGGTGCGGGTACCGGGGAGTTGCTCCTTGATGGAGCGGATCGCCCGCAGCGTCTCGATGGCATCGCCGCGGAGGTCGTCGTCGCCGGTCGACAGTGGGAACGTGAGCGGATCGAAGATGAGGTCCTCGGGTGCGAGTCCGTACGAGCCGACGGCCAGATCATGGATCCGATGGGCGATCTCCAGCTTCCAGTCGTGCGTGCGTGCCTGCCCCTTCTCGTCGATGAGGAGACAGATGACGGCGCATCCGTGCTCGACGGCGAGGCGCATCACGGAATCGAAACGGGATCCCGGACCGTCGCCGTCCTCCAGATTGGCGGAGTTCAGCACACTGCGGCCACCGATGCGTTCGAGCGCTGCCTCCATCACCTCGGGCTGGGTCGAGTCGATGACGACGGGAGCGGTGACGTCCGTGGCGAACCGTTGTGCCAGAGCTGCGATGTCCTGGGTGCCGTCCCGCCCGACGTAGTCGACGCAGAGGTCGACGAGGTGCGCTCCCTCGTTCACTTGGTCGGAGCCGATTTCCACGCACGCATCCAGGTCACCTTGGAGCATGGCCTCACGGAACGCCTTGGATCCGTTGGCGTTTGTCCGTTCCCCGATGATCAACACTGATGCGTCCTGGTCGAGGGTCACCGGTGCATAGGTGGAGGAGACGCTCGGAAGTTGGGTCGGGGATGTCGCGGCCGGTTCGATCTCGGACAGTCGGTCGACGAGGCGTGCGATGTAGGCGGGGGAGGTGCCACAACAGCCACCGACGACATTGACACCGAACTCTTCGATGAACACGCTCAGGTGATCCGCCATCTCTTCGGCACCCAGGTCGTAGTGCATCTCCCCGTCGACGACGCTCGGAAGGCCCGCGTTCGGGATGACACTGATGGGGGTGGTTGCGTGGCGGGTCAGGAAGCGGACGGCTTCGTACATCTCGACGGGTCCAGTGGCGCAGTTGAGCCCGATCACGTCGGGGCCGAGCGCCTCGATGGCCGCGAGTGCCGCACCGATCTCGGTACCGGGGAGCATCCGGCCGGTGGTCTCCAACGTGACCTGTACTTGGAGGGGGACCTCCCGGCCCGAAGACTTCATCGCACGGCGTGCACCGTTGACCGCTGCCTTGACGGAGAGGAGATCGAACTGCGTCTCGATGATCAGGAGGTCGACACCGCCGTCGATCAGACCGGATGCCTGGGTTGCAAATGCATCGCGGATCTCGGCGTAGCTGATCTGACCGAGGGTCGGAAACTTGGTGCCTGGGCCCATGGAGCCGGCGACGAACCGACCTTCGTACCGGTCGGCAGCGGCCCGTGCTATCTCGGCACCTTTGGCGCTCAGGTCATAGGCGCGATCGGCGAGGTCGTACTCGGCGAGTGGGACGGCGAACGATCCGAAGGTGTTCGTTTCGACGACGTGTGCGCCGACATCGAGGTAGGCGGTGTGGAGGGCCGTGACGACATCGGGCCTGGTCTCGTTCAACAACTCGTTGCACCCTTCGAGGGTGGGCCCACCGAAGTCGTCCGCCGTCAGTCCTTGGCCCTGCAGCCAGGTACCGGTCGCACCGTCGAAGACGATGACGCGTTGGCTGGCAGCATCGAGATAGTTCATGAGCGCAAACACCTACATCGACGAGGGGCAGCGTGCGTAATGCGTCCTCCCTCCGGTCGTTTGCGAGCAAACGACCTGGGGGACGGCAGAGGAGCGGATCGACGATGCCGGGGGGCTGGCAAGCCTGCGACGGTGCCCATATTGCGTCCCACCTTTAGGGGGGACGGCAGAGGAGCGGAGCGACGATGCAGGGGGGACGGGGAGCCTGCGACCACGAAGTTGATCCGCACTGACGCAATCTGGCGGCCGACGTGGGGGACGGAGCTCGCGGGCTCGCAGTCCCCCCTAGCTCCGGCCACGGTGTTTCTGGCGAAACCCCGGAGCCGTCGCTTGTGCCACCTGAAGGGGGGACGCAAATGTGTCAGTCGCAACTGTTGGCTGTATGCGCTGCGCACAGCGGCTCCTTTCTCGAAACGCTCATTGCGTTCCGAGCGGAGGTCCGCTCGGCATCCCATCGATCAGGCATTGGCACCATGCGCATGCGCTGGTTGCCGCGGCTTCACAGGGCCTGTCCCTCCACCGCTCAAGATGAGCGCTTCGTGCGGAGATGATACGCGCTCTGCGCGTTCGTGCAAGTCCGGATCGTGGCGTGCCGCTCGGCGCTAGTCGAGCGAGTCCTTCACGGCCTTGCGCAGCTTGCGGGTGCGGGCTGCGGAAACTGCCCATCCCGTACCGAACCCGAGGCCGAACAGCACGATGAACAGGAGCCATTCCGGCATGCGGACTTCGAGGTTGAGGAAGTTGAAGTCCGCCGTCTCGAAGTTCGAGAAGATGAAGGCCAGGGCAACGAGCGAGAAGCCGGCGATGAGCACGATCGTAAGCGTCGACAGCCCCGACTTCTGATCCTGTGGTTCGTTCTCGGTCATTTGGACTCTCCCACTGTGCGTTCCGTCATCGTAGTCAACGGCCGGTGAGCCGGCGAGGAGGTTCAGTCGCCAAGACCCTCGAGAACGGTGGCGAGTCTGGCTGTTCCTGAGTCTCCGAGGATGGTGAAGTTGAGCGCGTTCCTCGCGTTCGTATCCTTCTCGATCTGCTCGCGCAGTTCGGTGCCCTCATCGGTGAGTGCACCACCCGGAGTAGCGAGGCCCCGATCGACGAGCTCGGTCATCGCATCGTCGTCGTCGACCACGCCTCCGTGCCACAGCTCGGTCAGGGCGAGGATCTGACGCTTCGTGCATCCCGCGTCGGTCCATGCCATCCGGTGATCGTGCTGTCGGATGTATCGCATGGTCACGAGCCGCCGACTCATCAAGAGGCACGGATCGTCGGGGTCGGCGAGGCTGCGGTGCGCCCCTGCGACGGTGTGGTCTGGCGAGGTCGCCGTTGCGACCTGTCCCATGAGGTCGATGGCGAGTTCCACCTCGCGCAGGCGGTCGCCCCACAAGCTACGGGTCGCGTTCGTCTGTGCAGTGATCACGGCGTCGATTGCAACGCGGAGCCGATCGTTGGCGATGATTCGACCATTCTCGGTGCGGGCGACCCCGGATTCGGTCAGCGATTCGAGCCATTCGCGGACGGCGCCATCAGGGTCATACGGCATCCGGAGTTCTGCGACCTGGGGGTCGAGACCGGTCTGGAGGAACTCGGCGAACGCGATGATGCGACGTGGGTCGTCGCCACCAGCGGCTCTCACCGCCTCGGCGAGGCGTTGTCGGTCGGTATCTGACACCGCAGGAGCGATTGCGAACACGAGGTTGTCGACGGCGGGTCCGATTCTTGCGACGGTGGCGAGGGTGTCCATCGCTCGCAGCCTATTGCCGAGCCGACCCTGTGACAACCGACGGTGTCGGAGCCATCCCCTACGATCGGCGCATGCTCACCGCACGCCAACTGAACCGAACCGCGGTTGCTCGCCAGCATCTCGACATGCGTGTCGATGTCCCGCTGGACGAGATGGTCCAGCGGGTCTTCGTGATGCAGTCCCAGGAACCGGCTTCGCCGTACGTTGCGATGGCGAATCGCATCAGCGGGTTCGACCCTCTGGTCATGGATGCGATGTGGCAGAGCGGCGAGCTGATCAAGTCGACCCAACTGCGCGTCACGCTTCACGGCGTCCACCAGCTCGACTATCCGGCGGTGCAACAGATGATGGAGCGCCGACTCCGATCCCGGATGAACGAGAAGCGCTTCCGTGCCGCCGGCTACACCCCTGAGACCGTCGAGGCCGTGCTTCCGCCGCTTCTCGAGTACCTCGAGGAGCCGCGATCCGTCCCCGAAATCAAGGCCTTCTTGTCGGCCGAACTGGGTGAGCCAGCCGAGAACGAACTGTGGTGGATCATCAAGTCGTTCGCACCGGTTCGTCACGCCACCTCCGATGCGCCTTGGTCGTTCGGGCCGCGGCTTTCGTTCGTCGCGGCTCCGGTCGGATCGAACCCTCCCGATCCCGACGATGCGTTGGCTGCGTGCTTCCTGCGATACCTCCGAGCTTTCGGCCCGGCATCCCGGGCCGACTTCGGTCAGTTCACCCTGCTGACCCAGGCGATGATCAAGCCGATGGTGGAACAGCTCGGGGATCAGCTGGTCGAGTACGAAGACCCGGATGGCAACGTGCTCTACGACGTTGCGGACGGTGAGATCGTCGACGACATCGAGCTGCGGCCCCGATTGATGGCGATGTGGGACAGCGTTCTCCTTGCCTACGCCGATCGATCTCGCATCATCCCGGAGGAGATCAGGAAGACGGTGATCCGGACCAACGGGGATGTCCTCCCAACCCTCCTCGTCGATGGTCACGTCGCCGGTGTGTGGCAAGTCGTCGACGGTGTCGTCGAGGCCAAGGCACTGACCCCGATTTCGGAGGCGAAGTGGGAACTCCTTGCCGACGAGGTTGCCGCACTTCAGCCGCTGTTCGACCGCGACCCGAACCTCTACAGCCGCTACCACCGCTGGTGGCCACGGATCGACGGTCTGGACTCACGCGTCCTCGTCTGAGTCCCTAGCCTGTCGGTCATGGACGCAACAACCCGACTTGCTGCCGACCAGCTCGCTCGCATGCGCGGTATGACCGCGATGTACCACCGTCGATTCTTCTTCGACGTGAACCTCACGACCGTGATGCTTCTTGCCCTGTTCGTCGTCGGCTGGTGGGAGGTCGAGGAAGCGTTCCTCCTGATTCCTGTCGTGGCGCTCATCGGTGCGGTAGCGACTGCGTTCGACTCGTCGTATCTGGTGTTCGCCCGCTGGTACGCCGCCTATCTGGAGACATACCTCAACGACCGGATGGACGATCGCATCTTGGTCGGGTCCGACCTCGAGAACCTCTACCTGTTCCCACTGGGTGCACGCAAGATCGTGACTATCCCGCTCTCCGGTGGCTTCTCGTGGTTCTCCTTCGTGACGATCTTCTACACAACGATCGGTGCCTTGGCGTACGTATTCGGATTGATGAACGCTTGGGACGTGCTCGTTGCAGCGCCGACCGGCGCCATAGTTCTGTACCTCGTCGGCCTGGTCGGCCTCACCCTCGCTGCGCTCGTCGTCGGCGTCTGGTGGTTCGTCGGCGGCGAAGGCGAGCGACGTCTCGGTTCTGTGCTTGACGCCCGGTTCGGTGGACCATCGAGAGCACCCGAGAACCGTGAGTAGTCCGAACCGCGCAGGAAGCGCATGAAGCGTGTCGTCGGCGTCATCGCCGGAGTCCTGGTGGCGGCGATGGGTCTCATCTGGACCCTTCAGGGTCTCAACTCGACGCTTGCACCCCAGAGTTTCATGACCGGCAGCCCGCTGTGGGTCGTGTTGGGGCTGGTCACGATCGGCCTCGGTATCACCGTCGCCGTGTGGAGCTGGCGCCGGTCCCCGAGATAGCTACGACATCCGCACGTGCACGTGCGGCCCGACGAGAATGGCCGCCGGGTCGAAACCCGACGGCCATCTTGCTACTTGCTACTTGTGTCTTGGTACTCCGAGCGCAGCGAGGTCAGCTACATCCCTTGCTGTCGCCGCAGTTGAGGCAGCGGTAGCAGGAGCCGTTCCGGACCGTGATGTGCCCACACGTGTCACAGAGCGGTGCGTCGCCCATCTTGTCGGCGAGGACCGACTGGACGGCTGCCGTCTGGACATCCGCTGCCGAGCCATTGGCTGATGGGCCAGTGTGGACTGTCACCGGTTCGCGTGCGGGTGCAGCCGCTGCCGTCGGTGCCGGAGCATCGTCCGGTCCGTCGGCGAACGCTGCGGCACGGACTGCCGTGTCCACGTCGTCCTCTGCTGCCGCATCAGCCAGATCAAGCTGGAGACCGGCATCGACCGC
>JAUIIM010000028.1 GCA_030431785.1 Acidimicrobiia bacterium
TGACGGTCCCGGGAGCGGACGACGGAAGACGACCGCCATTTCGTCTTTCGTCGTCCGTTCTCCGTAGCTATGGTGGTTTCCGAGGTGTAGTCGGGAGGAACATGCAGAAGGGTCGACTTTGGGCCGTCGCGGCGGTCCTCGCTGTCGTCGCTGCTGCGTGTGGCGGCGGAGATGCCGGGGAGACGACCACGACGTCGACCACGATCGACTTCGCGACGACCATCCCGAGTTCGACGACGTCGACCTCGAGCACGACAACCCTCGCCACCACCACGACGGAGCGACTGGTGGCGACCGCGACCACGTTCCGCGTGCAGCAAGATCTCAAAGCACTCGGCTACTTCGACGGGGTGATCGACGGCGTCGCCGGACCGGAGACCCAAGCCGCACTCGAACAGTTCCAGACCGCACAAGGGATACCGGCCGATGGTGAGTTCGGGCCACAGACCGACGCTGCGATGGTGCCGGAACTCATGGCAGACACGGCGTACGTCGAGGATCTCCAGGAACGGTTGGCCGACATCGACCTCTACAGCGGCCCGATCGATGGCGACTACGGGAACGGAACCCGCACTGCCGTCGAGAAGCTCCAGGCATCGTGCGAACTCGAGGAGACCGGCGAGATCGACATCGACACCCGCGTCTGCCTGGACCAGAAGTAGATCGGCTTACGGCTTACGGCGCACGGATTACGGCTTACGGCGTACGGACTACGGATCACGGATCATCGATCGCCCTCTCTCGACGCCGAATACCTCCACGCATTGCTAGGAGCCAGCAGCCAGGAGCCAGCAGCCTGGTGCTCGACCCCCAACACGCCTCCATGCCTCGCCAGGAGCTAGGAGCCAGGAGCCAGCACCAGGGCGCTCGGCGCCCCCTCGCCAACACGCCTCCCCGCCCCACGTATGCTGTTCCTATGGATGCTGAACTGATCAACGCCGTCACCTGGAAGATCCCCAACGCCCTCGCCCTCGTCGGATCGAGACACGGCGACGAGTGGAACGGGATGACGACGTCATGGATCACGCAGGTCGCCCAGGAACCCGTCCTCATCGGGATCGGCGTGGATACGGTGGCCGTGACCCATCGCCTCATCGAGGAATCCGGTGTGTTCACCATCAACCTGTGGGATGCCGAGAACACGCGACCGTTCGTCAAGTTCTCGAAACCGGCGGAGAAGGACGGCATGGCGCTGAACGGCTATGCGATCACCGAGGGTGAGACGGGGGCTCCGATCTTCGACGACGCCGTCGCATGGATGGAGTGCCGCGTCACCAACCCCGTGCCGTGTGGCACCCACACGTTCTTCATCGGCGAACTCGTAGCCGCGGGGATCAACGATGACGAGGCGACCATCGCTGCGATGTCGCACACGCGTATGAAGTACGGCGGCACACGCCGGGGTCACTGACCCACCACCCTTCGCCCGACAGCTCAGGACACGTGCGTCTCTACAATCGACGTATGACCGACCGCCCCATCTACATCGACGGATTCACCCACCAGCTTCGCGACAAGGATCCCGACGAGACCTCCGAATGGCTCGCTGCCCTCGACGACGTGATCGACGTCGAAGGTCCCCAGCGAGCGCGCTACCTCATGGCCCGGCTCACGGAGCAGGCGCGTGTCCGCAACGTCGGTGTTCCTGGGTCGGTCTCGACGCCATACATCAACACGATCCCACCGGAAGAGGAAGCAGCATTCCCCGGGGACGCCGACATCGAACGCCGAATCCGGCGTCTCATCCGCTGGAACGCCGCGGCGATGGTCGTGCGGGCCAACCAGGCCGCCGATGGCATCGGAGGACACCTCTCGACCTTTGCGTCTTCTGCCACGCTCTACGAGGTCGGATTCAACCACTTCTTCCGTGGCGCATCGGATGGCAACCCCGGAGACCACGTCTATTTCCAGGGACATGCGACACCCGGTATCTACGCACGTGCCTTCCTCGAAGGTCGCCTGGACGAGAACCACCTCGCCAACTTCCGTCGCGAGATCGACGGTGTCGAAGAGGGCCCCGGCCTCTCCTCGTATCCCCACCCGCGCCTCATGCCCGATTTCTGGGAGTTCCCGACCGTATCGATGGGACTCGGTCCGATCAACTCGATCTACCACGCACAGTTCCTGCGCTATCTCGAACACCGGGGCCTCGACGAAACCAAGGACACACGCGTCTGGGCATTCCTCGGCGACGGCGAAACCGACGAACCGGAGACCCTCGGCTCGATCAGCCTCGCCGGTCGCGAGAAGCTCGACAACCTCACGTGGGTCGTCAACTGCAACCTCCAGCGCCTCGACGGGCCGGTGCGCGGCAACGGGAAGATCATCCAAGAGCTCGAGGCGATGTTCCGCGGGGCCGGCTGGAACGTGATCAAGGTGATCTGGGGTTCCGACTGGGACCGCCTCATCGAGAAGGACAACGGCGCGCTCATCGAGAAGATGAACAAGACGGTCGATGGCGAATACCAGCGGTACAAGGCCGAGTCCGGCAAGTACGTGCGGGACAACTTCTTCGGACCGGAGCCAGCACTCCAGGAGCTCGTCGCCGACATGACCGACGACGAGATCTGGGCCTTGCGGCGAGGCGGACTCGACTACCGGAAGATCTACGCCGCCTACGCAGCGGCAGTCGAGCTCAAGGGCGCACCGACCGTGATCCTCGCAAAGACGATCAAGGGCTGGACACTCGGACCCGACGTGGCCGGCAAGAACGCGACACATTCGATCAAGAAGTTGTCACGCGATCAGCTGACCGAGCTCCGGGACCGCCTCAACCTCCACGAGTACGTCTCAGACGAGGACATCGAGGACGGCGTGCCGCCGTTCATCTCCCTCGACGAGGACTCCGCCGAGTACAAGTACATGGCGAGCAGACGCGACGAGCTCAACGGCGTCATGCCCACGCGGACGCTCGAGATCACCGACCCGCTCCCCACCCCGAGCGACAAGCCATTCGAGGAGTTCGCCGGAGGGTCCGGCACCATCGAGGTCTCGACCACCGGTGCCTTCACCCGCCTTCTCCGGGGATTGGCGCGGGATGGCGACTTCGGCAAGCGGGTCGTCCCGATCATCCCTGACGAGGGTCGCACCTTCGGCATGGATGCGCTGTTCAAGGAGATCAAGATCTACGCACCGGAGGGCCAGCTCTACGAGCCGGTCGACCACAACCTCATCCTCTCGTACAAGGAGGACAAGGACGGCCAGATCCTCGAACAGGGCATCACCGAGGCCGGAGCCACCGCATCGTGGATCGCTGCGGCGACGTCGTATGCCACACGCGGCGTGCCGATGGTGCCGTTCTACTCGTTCTATTCCATGTTCGGGTTTCAGCGTGTCGGAGACCTCCTGTGGGGAGCCGCAGATGCCCGCGCACGTGGGTTCCTCCTCGGCGCCACCGCCGGCCGGACGACGTTGCTAGGGGAGGGCCTCCAGCACCAGGACGGACACAGCCTCGCTCTCGCAAGCGTCGTCCCACCGGTACAGGCCTACGACCCTGCCTTCGCGTACGAGATGGCGACCATCATCAAAGACGGCCTACGGCGGATGTACGTCGACGGTGAGGACATCTACTACTACCTCACCCTGTACAACGAGAACTACGTCCAGCCGGCCATGCCGGACGGTGCGACGCAAGGCATCCTCGACGGGCTCTACCGATTCGATGAGGGACCCGGTGGCGAGCTGCGTGCCACGATCCTGTTCTCGGGACCCGCTCAGTCGGCGGCACGCGCCGCCCAGAAGGAGCTGTCCGACGTGTTCGGTGTGTCGGCGGAACTCTGGAGCGTCACCAACTACAAGCGACTCCGAGAAGAGGCGCTCGAAGTGGACCGATGGAACCGGCTTCATCCCGAAGACGACCCACGTACTCCGTTCGTCGCACAGCAACTCGCCGGCTCGAAAGGGCCGATCGTCGCGGTCACGGACTATCTCCGAATGGTCCCCGACCAGGTCGCACCCTTCATGCCACGCAGCTTCACGAGTCTCGGCACGGATGGGTTCGGACGAAGCGACACCCGCGAAGCACTCCGTGGATTCTTCGAGACGGACAGCCGCCACGTCGTCGTCGCCACGCTTGCGGCACTGGCAAAGGGTGGTGCGCTCGATCCGGGCATCGTCTCCAAGGCGATCGGCGACTACGGCATCGATCCCGATGTTGCACCGCCGTGGACACGGTAGAAAACGCCTGATTCGCCCATTCTCCTGGGCTTCGACCGAGGGCACAGCGTGACTCGACGGCGCATCGCTGCCAACGTTTCCCATCTTCTAAACCAGTCCTAAATCTCCTTATTGATTCGCTAAGGGTTGCTGTATCTGCGTACAATGAGCGGTACCGCATCGGCATCTGTCGATGCGGTACACAAGCAAGGAGGAACAAGACGATGAGACGTAGGTATCTCTGGTTCTTGACCATTGTCGCGCTGGCGCTTGTAGCCAGTGCGTGTAGCAGCGGGGACTCGGAGACTGGTGACTCAACCACCACGACCGAGGGAACCGTTGAAACGACAACAACAACGACAAGAGCACCCGACCCCGAGTTCGAGGGCAAGGTCCTCGATGCTGGTGGTTGTGATTACGGCGGACGTGTTGAGAAGATCACGGCTGTGGACGAGTTCACGGTCGAGTTCGATCTCTGCTCACCGCACCCGGCATTCCTGGCGCAGATCGCGTTCGGCGTGTTCGGAATCCAGCCCGAGGAGCATCTCGAGGCAACGGGTGGTGCACCACTGGACAACCCGGTCGGGACCGGTCCGTACGTGCTCGACGAGTGGATTCGCGGCGACAGCGTCGTGTATACCCGCAACGACGACTACTACGGCACGAAGCCGGCCCACGAGACGGCTGTTCTCAAGTGGTCGACCGAGAGCGCGGGCCGTCTGCTCGAGCTGCAGTCCGGTAACGCCGACGGGATGACGTTCCCCGGTGTCCAGGACTTCGCAGTGATCGAGGGTGACGACAGCCTGGTGCTGCTCGACAAGCCCGAGCCGAACATCTTCTACATGGGCTTCACGAACACGTTCGAGCCATGGAACGATGTGAACGTCCGCAAGGCCGTCGCACTCGCGATCGACCGTCAGCGGATCGTCGACACGTTCTATCCGCCGGGCTCCGAGACTGCATCGCACTTCACGCCATGCTCCGTCGAGTTCGGTTGTGAAGGAGACAGCTGGTACGACTTCAACGTAGAAGAAGCCCAGCAGCTCCTCGCCGATGCTGGCTACCCGGATGGATTCGACACGACGATCTACTACCGAGACGTGACCCGCGGCTACCTGCCGACTCCGGGTGACGTCGCAGCGGATATCCAGGCTCAGCTCGCTGAGAACCTGAACATCAACGCTGAGGTCCAAGTCGTCGAGTCCGGCGAGTTCATCCAGACGTCGTCCGCTGGCGGCTACGACGGAATCCACCTGCTCGGATGGACGGGTGACTACCCGCACATCACGAACTTCCTGGACTTCCACTTCGCCGAGACGAACGCTCAGTTCGGTGATCCCTACCCGGAGATCTACGAGCCGCTCGCCACGGCAGCAGCTACGGCCGACCCATCGGTCGCTCAGCCGCTGTACGAAGAAGCGAACAACGCCATCAAGGACCTCGTCCCGATGGTCGCTGTCGCCCACGCCGGTAGCGCATTCGCTGCCACGTCGGCTGCAGAAGGCGCCTATGCCCCACCGTGGGGTCAGGTGATGTTCAACTTCTGGGACAACGGAACGGACACCCTCGTGTTCGTCCAGGGCAACGAGCCGATCTCGCTGTACTGCTCAGACGAGACCGACGGTGAGTCGCTCCGGGCATGCGCCCAGGTCGTCGAGGCGCTGTACTCGTACGACACGGAGGGCAACGTTCAGCCGCAGCTCGCTACGGGTTGTGAGCCGAACGAAGACCTGTCCGTTTGGACGTGCTCGCTCCGTCAGGGCGTCGTGTTCCACGACGGTTCGACCTTCGACGCCAATGACGTCGTCGTGTCGTACACCGCAGGACTCGATGCCTCGTCGCCTCTCCACACGGGGAACAGCGGCGTGTTCGAGTACTACGACTACCTGTGGGGTCTGATCAACGCTGAGGGCTGACCCTCACGTGACTCTGTAGCGATGGACGGGGGAGGCACCCGCCTCCCCCGTCCTCTACGCTGACCTCCCCGACGACCAAGAGGACCCTCATCCACTGATGCTCGGCTTCATCACACGGCGCACTTTGCTCGCCATCCCGGTACTCATCGGGATCGTCATCGTCGTGTTCCTGTTGCTGAGAGCCATCCCGGGCGATCCGTGCACTGCGATGCTCGGAGAGCGAGCAACTGAAGAAGCATGCGAACGCTTCAACGAGGCCAACGGTCTCAACGAGCCGATCTATGTCCAGCTCGGCATCTACATGAAGAACGTCTTCACGTTCAACCTCGGCGAGTCGATCCGATTCTCCCGACCGGTGAGCCAGATGCTCATCGAACGGCTACCGGTGACGATCGAACTCGCGACCTCTGCACTCATTCTTGCGGTTGGCATCGGGGTCCCCCTCGGAATCCTGGCCGCACGCAAACACAACACGATCGTCGACTCCGCCACCATGGCCGGTGCCAACGTCGGGGTTTCGATGCCTGTCTTCTGGCTCGGTCTCATGCTTGCGTACCTGTTCGCCGTCGTCCTCAACGGCACCATCTTCGAACTCCCCCCGTCGGGACGATTGTCTGCCGGACTCACCCCCGAACCCTTCTATGAGGTGTGGGGCTGGACGATTCCCGAATCCGGTTTCTGGTCCGGGTTCCTGGAATTCCTCGGGAACTTCGTGATCTTCAACGCCTTCATCACGTTCAATTGGGAAGTGTTCTGGGATGCGATCCGGCACATCATCCTGCCTGCCGTTGCGCTCGCGACGATCCCACTCGCCATCATCGCCCGCATCACCCGGAGCTCACTGCTCGAGGTCATGAACAAGGACTACATCCGCACCGCACGGGCGAAGGGCGCACGTGAGGGCCGTGTCACCACGAAGCACGCACTCCGCAACGCCATGCTGCCCGTCATCACGATCATCGGTCTCCAGCTCGGAGCCCTCCTCGGTGGAGCGGTGCTCACGGAGACCGTGTTCAACCTCGCCGGCGTGGGACGGGCCCTCTTCGATGCGATCACCGGTCGGGACTATCCCGTCGTCCAAGGACTCACCGTGATCATCGCCGTCGGATATGTGCTCGTGAACCTGGTCGTCGACCTCTCCTACGGCTACCTCGACCCGAGGATCAGGGTCAAATGATCTCTCGTTCGAAAGCACTCGAGGCGCTCGAAGCGCAAAGCCAGGAGCTCGACCTCACGGAGAAGCCACTGAGCCAGTGGCGGCTCACGATGCGTCGCTTCCGTGGACGGACGTCCGGGATGATCGGACTCGGCATCGTCGTGTTCCTCATCCTCGTGGCCGTCTTCGCCCCCGTGATCGCCCCCTACGACCCGAACGAGGTGCTGATCGGAAAGGAAGAGGGCATCAAACCGCGCGAGAAACCGTGCATCCACATCCTCGGCTGCCCAGAGGACAAGCCCCAGCACATCATGGGGACCGACGGCAACGTCCGCGATGAGTTCTCACGAGTGATCTTTGGCTCACGGGTCAGCTTGACCCTCGGCTTCTTCACCGTGACGATCGCACTACTCGTCGGATCATTCCTCGGAGCGGTCGCGGGCTACGTCGGAGGATGGCTCGACAACGTGATCATGCGGATCATGGACGTGATCCTGGGATTCCCTTCGCTGCTGCTCGCCATCGCCATCGTCGCGGTGCTCGGACCCGGACTCCAGAACGCCCTCATCGCCATCGCCATCGTGACCATCCCCGCGTATGCACGCGTCATGCGCGCCCAGGTGCTTGCGATCAAGGAGACCGACTACGTGTCCGCTTCGATCGCCCTTGGTGCGTCGGCTCGCCAGATCCTGCTACGACGGGTCGTCCCCAACGCGTTGACACCACTCGTCGTCCTCGCAACACTTGGCGTCGCTACCGCGATCCTCGAAGCGGCCGGACTCTCGTTCCTCGGTCTCGGAGCGCAACCGCCGACACCCGAGTGGGGTTCGATGTTGGCCTCCGAGCGCAACAACCTCTTCACGTCACCACACCTTGTGTTCTTCCCCGGTCTTGCGATCATGATCACCGTTCTCGGGTTCAACCTCATGGGTGATGGACTACGAGACGCTCTCGACCCCACACTGAACCGATGACTGACTCCGTGACCGATGCCATCCGACCGACGGATCCACCCCGGGTGGAGATGGCGGAGCATCTCTTGGAACTGAAGGGACTCCGCACCCACTTCGATACCCGCGACGGCGTCGTCAAGGCCGTCGACGGTGTCGATCTCCACGTGGACCGCGGCGAGGTGCTCGGAATCGTGGGTGAATCCGGATGTGGAAAGTCGGTCACGTCTCTCTCGATCATGGGACTCGTACCCCATCCCGGTGAGGTGGTGGCGGGCGAGATCCTGTTCAACGGTCAGAACATCGAGCAGATGTCGAAGGAACAACTTCGCAACTTGCGCGGTGAACACATCTCGATGATCTTCCAGCAACCAAGTGGCGCACTCAACCCGGTCCAGCGTGCAGGTGTCCAGATACGGGAAGTGTTCGACCTCCACCGGGACTGGACCGAGGACGTCGAGGAGGAGAAAGTCCTCGAGATGCTGGCCAAGGTCGGTATCCCCGACCCCAAGTCACGCTCCGAGGCGTACCCGCACGAGCTCTCGGGCGGGATGGCGCAGCGTGTCATGATCGCCATGGCGCTTGCGTGCGAACCGGAGCTGCTGATCGCCGACGAACCGACCACCGCACTCGACGTCACGATTCAGGCGCAGATCCTCGACCTCATGCGGGATCTCAAGGAGACCTCGAACACGGCGGTCGTCCTCATCACCCACGACCTCGGCGTCGTCGCCGAGATGGCTGACCGGGTGGCGGTGATGTATGCCGGCGAGGTCGTCGAGGAAACCGATGTCCGTTCGCTCTTCCGGCGTCCGAAGCATCCCTACACACGTGGACTCATCGCATCGATTCCCGTCCTCGGATCGGTCGTCGACCAACTGGAGACGATTCCCGGGGTCGTGCCGTCCCTCATCGACCTCCCGCCCGGATGCCGGTTCGCCAGCAGATGCGTATCCCGCGTCCAACACGAGCTCGAGATCTGCACACAGCAATCCCCGGAGATTCGTGAGGTCGAAGCGGGCCACAAGGTTCGGTGCTTCCTCTACGAAGAGGAGCATCGCCCAGCATCGTTCGATCCGGAGGCACGCGATGGCTGACCTCCCCCTCGTCCAGGTGCGTGACCTCGTCAAGCAGTTCCCCGTCAAGGGCGGTGTGTTCCAACGACAGATCGGGACGGTCAACGCCGTCGCCGGCGTCGACCTCGACATCCGGCGCGGCGAAACGGTCGGACTCGTCGGCGAATCCGGCTGTGGAAAGACGACCCTCGGACGGATGCTCGTCCGGTTGCTCGAACCGACCTCGGGAAGCATCGTGTTCGACGGTCAGGACATCACCCACCTGAAGGGCCCGAAGCTCAAACCGGTGCGACGGCGGCTTCAGATCATCTTCCAGGATCCCTACTCATCCCTCGACCCACGCACCCAGGTCGGCAACTCGATCTCGGAAGGTCTCAGACTCCACGGCGTCTCGAGCAAGGACGAACGCCAAGAACGTGTCAAGCGGATGCTCGAACTCGTCGGCCTCGAAGGCCACCACGCACAACGGTTCCCCCACGAGTTCTCGGGTGGTCAGCGGCAACGGATCGGGCTCGCCAGGGCACTGATCCTCGAACCGGACTTCGTCGTCGCTGATGAGCCCGTGTCCGCCCTCGACGTGTCGGTCCAGGCACAGGTGCTGAACCTCCTCAAGGAGCTCCAGACCGAGCTCGACCTCACACTGCTGTTCGTGGCCCACAACCTCGCGGTCGTCGAGCACATCTCCGATCGTGTTGCGGTGATGTACCTCGGTCGGATTGCAGAGATCACTGACCGCGACTCGCTCTATCAGAATCCGATGCACCCGTACACGGAGGCGCTGCTCTCCGCTATCCCGATCCCGGACCCGGATCGGCCACGGAACCGCACCATCCTCCAGGGTGAGGTCCCCTCCCCGATCGATCCGCCCTCAGGCTGCTTCTTCCACCCACGCTGCCCCATCGCCGTGTCGGGGGTGTGTGATGTCACCGTCCCCAAGTTGATGCAGGCACCGAGAGAGCAAGATCATCTCGCGGCCTGCCATCTCCGGACCGGTGAGCACCGCGAACTCGACGAGTCAGGTTCGGCCTTCGGCGCCTAGCTCAAGGACGACGTCCGGTGGCATGGATCTCCGATGCCTTCACCGCGACCCACACCGACGATCCCGGTCTCGCTTCGATCGCAGCAGCCCCGGCGGGGGTCACCTCAGCGACGAGGGTCAATGGCCCACCCAGGCCGATGCGTGCGGTGTTGTCGGTCGTCGTGACCCACTCGATGCGCGCCTCCCAGGTGTTGCGGGCGGACCCGGATGGTCGAGAACTGAACAGGCCAACGGCTGATGGATGGATCGTGATCGTGACGTCGCCCGATGTGTCCATGTCCGCCGCCGTCAGCGCCCAGCCATCGCCCGTGATGACTCCGGATTCTGCGACACCTTGCAGGATGTTGACCCCGACGAAATGCGATACGTACTCGCTTGCCGGACGACTGCGGACCTCCGCCAGCGACCCGGATTGGAGCACGCGGCCCGCCTCCATCACAACGAGCGAATCGGCGATGAGGATTGCCTCCTCGGAGTCGTGGGTCACAACCACGGCCGGGCCGTCGAACTCATCGAGAACGCTTGCGAGAAGTGCACGGATCTCCGGCCGCGCCGAGGCATCGAGTGCGGCAAAGGGCTCATCGAGCAAGAGCGCCGACGGTTCACTCGCAAGAGCACGCGCCAGCGCAACCCGCTGCGTCTCCCCACCCGAGAGCGTCGACGCACGCCGATCAGCGAGTGAGGAAGCCCCCATCCGCTCGAGCCACTGGCGAGCTCGCGCCTCCGCCGCGGACCGATCAGGGACACCGAACATCACGTTCCGCAAGGCGGTCATGTGGGGAAACAGGGCCGCGTCTTGCCACACCACCCCGATCCGTCGGTCACGTGGTGACACGAAGACTCCCGAAGCTGGATCGTCGACGACCGAGTCTCCGATCTTGATGACCCCCGAATCGATGGGCTCCACCCCTGCGATCACCCGGATCGTCGACGACTTCCCTGCACCGTTGGGACCGACCATCGCAACCGTGGCGTCGTCGGGTACCGCAAAGCCCACATCGAGGGTGAAGTCGCCTGACCGGACCCAAGAAGCATCGACGACGAGTCCACTCATGCCCGCACCCACCAGCGGTCACGGAGGGCGACCAGCACGATCACCGCGACAACGACCATCACGAGGCTCATCACCACTGCTGCCCCACGATCGGACTCGAGGGCGACGAAGACAGCGAGCGGCATCGTCTGGGTCCTCCCCTGGAGATTTCCGGCAAAGGCAACCGTCGCTCCGAACTCACCGAACGCACGGGCCCAGGTGAGGGCGAGACCAGAGATGAATGCCGGCATGATCATCGGCATCGTCACACGCATGAACGTCCGTAGCTGGGTCGCCCCGAGCGAAGCAGCGGCACTCTCGAAACGCCGATCGAGGCCGTGGAGCGCACCCTCGATCGACAACACCATGAACGGCAAGGACACGAACGTGACGGCCACGACCACACCCCAGATCGAGAACGGCAGGACGAGCCCGGTCGCGTCGTAGAGCGGACCCCCGACCAAACCGCGCCGACCGAGACTGAACAGCAGTGCGGCGCCCCCCACCACTGGCGGCAGCACGAGCGGGAGCAAGACGAGGGCACGAACCAGCGCCTTCCCCCGGAATTCCACACGGGCGAGCACGTAGGCGATCGGCACCCCCACGAGGGTCGCGATCGCCGTGGCCAGCAGCGACGCTACCAACGAGATACGCAGTGCATCGCCGACGATCTCCGAAGTGAGGATCGAGCCGAGGTCGCCCCATGGCACCTCGAACAGCAGGCCGACGACCGGCACGGCAACGAAGGCAACACCCAAGATGGCAAGGACCACAAAGAGCATTGGGGGCCGCTGACGGACACGCCTCATGGCGCACCAAACCCGAAGTCGCCGAGGATCGACTGTCCCTCCGCCGACAGGACGAACTCGACGAACCTGACACTGTCGGGAGTACCGGTCACATCGACGATCGGATACTCAGCGATGACATCGACACCGGTCGCGACCCCATCGATACCGGAAAGTGCCGAGACATCCGTCGCATAGACGATCGCAGCATCGAGGTCACCAGAATCCAGCTTCACCACGAGCGCCCGCACATCTGCCTCCTGCGTATCGAGATCCGGAACCACGCCGGCGGCATCGAACACCTGCCGAGCGTAGACGCCGCACGGCACCGGGATCGCGCAGGCACCGAGGAACAGCTCGCTCCTTGCGAAATCCGACAGGGATGTCACAGCGGCTGGGTTCCCGCGTGGAACCCCGATGACCATCGAGTTCGAAGCAAAGGTGATCGCCGGTCCTGTCGTATCGACCGATCCGAGGGCGCGGTCCATAGACGCCATATCGGCCAGCGCGAGGACATCGACCGGTGCACCGGCGATGATCTGTTCGGCGAGTGTGACGGAACCCGCGATGTTCAGTTCGATCGTCGACTCCGGGTTCGCACGCTCGTAGGCCTTCTGCAGTTCCTCGAATGCCGGACCCAGCGACGCAGCCACCGACACGACAGTCGCATCGTCAGGCGCAGAGCAGCCCACGCCCGCGACGGCGAGCACGACCCCAACGACAATCGCCCTGATCCCCACGGTCGTTTCGCCTCCAAGCTCGTGGCCGCCGAGCGTCAATCGTAGGCGGAGATCCAGGAAGGGAGCACTGCCCCAGTCAATGAGTGAGTACTCACTCAGTTCCGCTACGATCCTGCGATGCCTCCGACACACCGAGCCCCAGCCATGCCACCCGACCAACGTCGGGCTGCGATCGTCGAGGCGACACTCCCCCTCGTCGTGGAACGGGGCGCTTCCGTCACGACGGCTGAGATCGCCGCTGCATCAGGCGTTGCCGAGGGGACGATCTATCGAGCGTTCCCCGACAAGGCCACGCTCATGTTCGAGGTCGTAGTCCGAGCGTTCCAACCGGACGACATCATTGATGACATCGAAGCGATCGATCCGTCATTGCCTCTCGATCGACGACTGACGGCGATCGGCGAGTTGGTGGTCGCACGGATGCAGCGCATCAGTTCCGCTGTCGAGGCACTGCGCTCGATCCCCCATGACCACGACGACGACCGCGACCGCGCCCATGCGGAGATCAAGCAGTGCGAAGCCGAAGTGACGGGGGCCGTGGCGAAGGTGTTCGACGCGCATGCCGATGAGCTCCGGATCCAACCGGTCGAAGCCGCAACGATGTTTCGTGGTCTGCTCCTCGCTGTCTCCCATCCCCTTCTTTCGTCGGACTCGTCACCCACGGTCGAGGATGCCGTTGCCGTGATCCTGCACGGCGCCATTGAGGACGGAGTCTCAAACTGATGCTCTGGAAGGTCGTGACAAGCCACCTCGCCCGCTACAAGAAGCAGATCGCCCTGATCGTCGTGTTCCAGTTCATCGCGACGATCGCCGCGCTCCTCCTTCCGTCACTCAACGCCGACATCATCGACAACGGTGTCGTCACGGGCGACACCGGCTACATCATGCGAGTCGGCGGTGTGATGCTCGGGGTCTCCTTCACGCAGGTGGTCTGCTCAATCGTGGCTGTCTTCTTCGCTGCCCGGGCGGCGATGGGCTTCGGCCGAGACCTCCGCACGTCGGTGTTCCGAAGGGTCGGCACGTTCTCAAGCCGAGAGGTCGCCCTGTTCGGCGCCCCGTCACTGATCACGAGGAACACGAACGATGTCCAACAGATCCAGATGCTCGTGATGATGACCTTCACGCTGATGGTGATGGCACCGATCATGATGGTGGGTGGGATCTTCATGGCGCTTCGCGAAGATGTCGGTCTCTCGTGGCTCGTGGCAGTCGCCGTCCCGATCCTCGGCGTATCGCTCGCCGTCCTGATCAGCAGGATGCTGCCTGCCTACCGCCTGATGCAGGCGCGGATCGACACGGTGAACCGGGTACTCCGTGAGCAGGCAACCGGGATCCGCGTCCTGCGGGCGTTCGTCCGAGAACCACTGGAGACGGAACGGTTTGCCAAGGCGAACCAGGAGCTCACCGACGTCTCCCTGACCGTCGGGCGCTGGATGGCCGCCATGTTCCCTGTAGTCCTCCTCATCCTGAATCTGGCCACGGTGGCCGTGCTGTGGTTCGGCGGACAACGCATCGACACCGGTGCGATGGAGATCGGGTCGATGACCGCCTACCTCACGTATCTCATCCAGATCCTGATGTCGGTGATGATGGCGACCTTCACGATCGTCATGGTGCCGCGAGCTTCGGTGAGCGCGGATCGCGTCGGCGAAGTCCTCGAGACCGAGTCGAGCGTGGTGCCTCCCACGAACGGGATCAGCGATGTCTCGATGCATGGCACGGTGGAGTTCCGCAACGCCGAGGTCACGTACCCGGGCGCTGAGCAGCCGGTCATCAGGGACATCTCGTTCACGGCACGGGCAGGCGAAACGACCGCGATCATCGGCTCGACCGGTGCAGGGAAGACGACCCTCGTCAACCTGATCCCGCGGATGTTCGACGCCACCGGCGGTTCGGTGCTCGTCGACGGTGTCGACGTCAAGGAGCTCGACCCGGACTTCCTGTGGAACCGGATCGGGTTGGTCCCCCAGAAGCCGTACCTGTTCACCGGAACCGTCGCCTCGAACCTCCGCTACGGCAAGCCCGATGCGACCGAGGACGAGATGTGGCGAGCGCTCACGATCGCACAGGCGCGTGACTTCGTCGAGGCAATGCCCGAGGGCCTCGACGCCCCGATCTCGCAGGGCGGCACGAACGTGTCCGGTGGACAGCGCCAGCGGCTCTCGATCGCAAGGGCGATCATCCGCGAACCTGAGATCTACATCTTCGACGACTCGTTCTCCGCCTTGGATCTGGCCACGGACGCAGCCCTCCGTCGTTCTCTCACACCGGTTACCGCAATGAGCACGGTGATCGTCGTCGCACAGCGTGTCTCGACGGTCAAGGACGCCGACCGGATCGTCGTGCTCGATCAGGGCCGGATCGTCGGGATGGGCCGCCACGAGGAGCTCCTGACGAATTGTGAGACCTACATCGAGATCGTCGAGTCACAGCGTCTCGCCGAGGTGGGCTCATGAGTGACAACACGCTGAAGAAGACCGAGCGCATCGTCGCCCAAGGGGGCCCCGGGCGGGGCCCAGGCGGTGGGTTGGTCGCACAGAAAGCGACATCGTTCTCGGCTTCTGGGCGACGCCTCGTCCGTCTCCTCGCACCCGAGCGACTCAAGGTGTCGTTCGTGTTCATCTTTGCGATCGCATCCGTCGCCCTCGCAGCGATCGGTCCACGTATCCTCGGTCGTGCCACGGACATCGTGTTCGCCGGCGCCGTGGGCAAGCAGTTCCCCGCCGGGATGACCAAACAGCAGGCGATCGACGCAGCCCGCGCCCTCGGCAACGACCAGGTCGCCGACATGCTCGAAGGCGTCGACATGGTGCCGGGCGTCGGCATCGACTTCGAAGCACTCGCGACCGTCCTGCTGATCGTGATTGCGATCTACGTCGGATCTTCGATCCTGTCCTTCCTCCAGGGGTACCTGCTCAACGATGTCGTGCAGAACACGATCTACCAACTGCGATCGGACGTCGAGGACAAGCTGAACCGCCTCCCGCTGAGCTACTTCGACCGACAGCCTCGCGGCGAACTCCTGAGCCGGGTGACCAACGACATCGACAATGTGTCCCAGAGCCTCCAACAGACCATGAGCCAGCTCCTCACGTCCATCCTGACCGTGGGATTCGTGGTCGTCATGATGTTCTTGATCTCTCCGAGTCTCGCACTCGTCGCATTGATCACCGTCCCAGTCGCGATGGTGGTCGCCGGCCTCGTGATGAAGCGGTCCCAGACGCGGTTCGTCGACCAGTGGCGGAGCACCGGAACACTCAATGCCCGTGTCGAAGAGGCGTTCACCGGTCACAGCCTGGTCAAGGTGTTCGGTCGCCAGGACGAGGTGAATGCAGCCTTCGAAGAAGAGAACGAACAGCTCTATGAGGCGAGCGCGGGTGCGCAGTTCCTCTCGGGGCTGATCATGCCGATCATGATGTTCGTCGGGAATCTCAACTACGTGATCATCGCCGTGCTCGGTGGTCTGCGGGTGGCCAGCGGGACCATGAGCCTCGGTGACGTCCAAGCCTTCATCCAGTACTCACGGAGGTTCACGCAGCCGATCACCCAGATCGCATCGATGGTCAACCTCCTCCAGTCCGGCGTGGCCTCCGCTGAACGCGTCTTCGAGCTCCTCGACGCCGAGGAAGAGAAGCCAGAGGAACACGATGCCGTGACCATCGACGACCCACACGGGAGGGTCGAGTTCGAGAACGTCTCGTTCCGCTACGAGCCGAACGAACCGCTCATCGACGACCTGTCGATGAGCGTCGAACCCGGTCAGACCGTTGCGATCGTCGGGCCGACGGGGGCCGGGAAGACGACTCTGGTGAACCTCCTGATGCGGTTCTACGAGATCGACGGCGGTCGCATCACGCTCGACGGTGTCGACATCACTGAGATGCGCCGCTCAGGACTCCGCAGCAGGATCGGGATGGTGCTCCAGGACACCTGGCTGTTCCACGGGACGATCCGCGACAACATCGCCTACGGACGTCCGGACGCCACGGACGAGGAGATCGTCGCTGCGGCCAAGGCAGCGTTCGTCGACCGCTTCGTCCACAGCCTCCCCGACGGCTACGACACCGTGATCGATGACGAGGCATCGAACATCAGTGCAGGCGAGAAGCAGCTGATCACGATTGCCCGGGCGTTCCTCGCGCAGCCATCGTTGCTCATCCTCGATGAGGCGACGAGTTCCGTAGACACCCGCACCGAGCTGTTGGTCCAGCATGCGATGGCCGCACTGCGGTCGCAACGCACAAGCTTTGTCATCGCACACCGGTTGTCCACCATCCGCGATGCTGATCTCATCCTGGTGATGGAGAACGGATCGATCGTGGAGAGCGGAACCCACGACGAACTGATCCACGAACGGGGCGCCTACTGGCGGCTCTACAACGCCCAGTTCGCCGGCGCCGCCGTCTGACTAGCCACCCGCACCGTCCCCACCCCACCACACCGCGTAGCGGTTGTGCAACCCAGGGTTGAACCCGGGGTTCTGAGTGTTCCTGAGAGCATTGACAGCCCTGGGTTCAACCCTGGGTTCCGATTGTTCCTGAGAGCACTGACAGCCCTGAGTTCAACCGGGTGACTCGATCCCGGCCTTGATCGCTGCGAACGATGCACGCATTGATGCGCGCTCGTCCTCGGCGATGTGTGCGAGCAACAACTCGTCGAGATCTTGCAGATGCACCTGGACGGCGCGCTCGAGCACCTCGACCCCTGCGTTGGTCAGCTGGCACCACAGGACCCGTCGATCGGCGTCGCACGCAGCACGCTCGATGTAGCCCTCTTGTTCGAGGCGGTCGACCATGCGGGTCGCACCGCCCGATGAGATCTGCATCTGGCGACCCAACTCGTTGATCGGTAGACGGTTGGCGGGCGATCGGGCCAAACGCAGCAACGCTTCAAACCATACGATCGACATCCCCGTTTCGCTCCGGATCGAATCACCGAAGGCCTTCTGGAGGCGACGTTGTGCCTCGAGCATCTCGCCGTAGAAAGCAAGGCGATCGTCGGATGCGAAATCGGTTGTCGGCTGCAGTCGTGATGTCATGGCTATCACCTTACTCATCAGATATTGACACTACAGGTATCTGCGAGGTAAGATACCTACGTAATCAGATACTGTATGAGCAGGAATGCTCGAGAGAAGGAGACATCAATGTCCACCAGTACAGCAACAACAGACCTCCAGCAAGGGGTTTGGGCACTCGACCCCGCACACTCGAGCGTCGAGTTCACCGTGCGTCATCTCATGGCAGCGAAGGTCCGAGGCACGTTCAAGGGTGTTGCCGCCACGATCACGGTTGGTGACAATCCGGCAGACTCGTCGGTCACCGCCACGATCGACGCAAGCTCGATCGACACCGGGGCCGACGACCGCGACGGGCACCTCCGCTCCCCCGACTTCTTCGATGTCAAGAACTACCCGACCATCGAGTTCGTATCCACCTCCGTGGCTGGTACACGCGAGTCGTTCGTCGTCACGGGAGACCTCACGATCAAGGGTGTCACGAAGTCCGTCGCACTCAACACCGCGTTCCTCGGGGTCGTGACCGATCCGTGGGGCAACGAGAAGGCTGTGTTCAACGCGACGGCCGAGATCGACCGCGAGGACTGGGGACTCACCTGGAATCAGGCGCTCGAAACCGGTGGCTGGCTCGTCGGGAAGAAGATCACGATCGAGCTCGATCTCCAGGCAGCGAAAGCCGACACCACGGCATGACCGGAGTTCGACGACTGAACCACGCCGTGCTCTTCGTGGGAGACCTCGACAGAGCGATCCGGTTCTACGAGGAAGTTCTCGGCTTCGAGACCACTGCCCGTGAGCAGCGCATGAATGCTGCGTTCCTCCGCGCACATCAGTCGACGAACCACCACGACCTCGGACTGTTCGGGTTGGGTGCATCCGCACCCAACCCCACCCGAGGAATGACGGGTCTCTATCACCTCGCCTGGCAAGTCGAGACGATCGACGACCTGGCAGCGATGCGGACAACACTCCTCGACGCCGGCGCTCTCTCGGGCGAATCGAGCCATGGCGCCACCAAGAGCCTCTATGGCGTCGATCCCGACGGGAACCAGTTCGAGGTGATGTGGATGCTCCCCCGTGACAGCTGGGGCGACGACTACGACGAACCAACCATCGAACGCCTCGACTGGCCCACCGAACTCTCCCGGTGGTCAGGCGTCGCCACCTGACCACTCCGTGTGGTGGTTTTGCAACCCAGGGTTGAACCCGGGGTTCTGAGTGTTCCTGAGAGCACTGGCAGCCCTGGGTTCAACCCTGGGTTCCCAGTGCTTCCTCCAACCACTGCTCGACCCCTGCCGCGACGTGGTGGGTGCGGATGGATGGGATGGCGTCGAATGCGTGGGAGGCGCCGTGGAGTTCGAGCAAGGTGACTTCGTTCGACGCGACCGACCGGAGTGCTTCAACGAAGTTGCGGGATTCGACGGGCGGGACCAGGGAGTCGTGCCGTCCGTGGATCACCAGGAATGGCGGCGCATCCGCGCGGACATGGTCGAGCGGTGATGCATCCTTGAACTTCTGCGGCTCAGCATCGCGATCGGCCTTGATCAGCCCACGCGACACGATGGGCCATGGGTCACGGACGCCGTAGCGATCGAGGAGATCGAACACGCCATAGAACGCCACGACACCGGCAATCGGCGGATCGTCCGGTACTCGACGACCCCAGTCACGATGGTCGTCGGTGAGTCCTGCCAGCGACGCAAGGTGCGCCCCGGAGGAACCCCCCGTCAGGAACAGTGAAGCCGGATCGACTCCCAGATCGTCGGCATTGTCCCGCACCCATCGGATCGCATCATGGACAGCGACAAGCGGCTCTGGGAACGTCGCTTCTGGCACAAGCGGGTAGTCGATGCTCACGACCACCCAGTCGCCAAGGGCGAGGCGGTGAATCAGCGGGCGGGCCTGTTGCTTTCGGTCTCCCCCACTCCACGAGCCCCCGTGGACGTGGAGCAGCACGGGACGGGACCCCGATCCTCCTGCTCGTCGGTACACGTCGAGATTGCTCCCGGCCCGGTACTCGTGCGTGTCGACATCGATCCCGTCCGGCATTCGATAGGGATCGGGCCAGAGAACGGACGGTCGGAGCCCGGTGGCACCCGACACCGTGAGCCCAACGCGACGCAGGGTCACGGGAGTGAGCATCGCAGTCACCAGCATCCCAACGAGACCGGCGATCGACAGTGCGACCATCCAGAGCGACAAGGTACCGAGCGACGTTGCTCCCACATCCACGCCGATCCCGACAATCACCCAGACGATCGCTCCGATGAGGATGGTCGGAGCGATCTCATGCACGAGCATCACGGGAAACCACGGTGGACGAAGGGCTGCATTCATCCCTGTCGCAGCTGGTCGGAGTGCGTTCGCCACGAGCACGAACATGACCAGCGTGATGATGAAGTAGAGGATTCCGAGCACGGCGCCGGAGGCTAGCCGGGTTGCTTCTCCGTGCGACGCGCTAGTGCAAGCCTCGCTACATGTGGTCGGTGACCCGGGATTCCTGCTCCTGCGCTCCCGGGGGCGGGGCGACATCCCGTCGCGCGAGGGCGTGGACCCGATCGCCTCGCTCGAGTTCACCCGCTACGGCGAACGGGATCCGATCCTCGCCGCGCTCGACCACCAAGGGAAGGACGGTCACATCCCTGTCGTCGGTTCGCGCGGCACCAGCGAGCATGCGGTCGATCGCATCGCTCGATGCGGGTGGTTCGTCAACGTCGATCGTGATCTCTCTCGCCGAGCCGTGGCTCAACGCATAGTCCCAGTCGGCGAGATCGACATCTTGGGCAAACAGCCGCCCCGCATCGGCACCCTCCATGAGCTCCGCCATACCTTCGACATCGCTCGTGCCGAGTGACACGAGCACCGAATCCACGGCGTAGCGGTTTGCAGCCATCTGGGCAGCGAGGACGTTGATCCGTGAGTTGGGTGTCATGGCAACGAGGCACCCAGCCTCGGCTACTTTGGCACGGTCCATGGTGTCCTCTTCGAAGACGCTGCCGTAGGCGACATCGAGACCCTCGCGTACGGCCTGCGCTCGCAGATCCGGGTTGGTGTCGATCAGTGACACGGGCTGTGGGAGGGCAGCCTTCGCAAGCGCTCGAGCAACAGGACCGGCGCCCACGATGACGATCCGGCGGCGTGCGGCAGGTCGGACAAGTTCGTTTCGGCCTTCGAGCCAGCGAACGGCCAGGGTCAGCAGGATCGGAACGCTTGCCGTGGTGGCGATCGCCATGAACACGAGGATCGAGAACGTGCTCTGATCTATGAGTCCGAGCGTCAACGCAATCTCCGCGACGATGATCTCGACCGCACCCCGTCCGTTCATCCCCACGCCGACAGCGACGCCTTCCCGCCAGCCGTTGCCGCTCGGGATGTAGAACAACGCGGTGCCGACGACCTTGCCGACCGTTGCAAACACCACGACCAGGATGAGCAGCGCGAGATCGGTTTGAAAGACGTCGAAGGTGACCTGGAAACCGGCAATGACGAAGAAGATGGGCGCGAGCAGTCCGACCGACACCGTGCGCAGGATCGATTCGACGGACCGCGCCGTTCGCCTCGGGAACATCTTCTCATCGAGGAACAGGCCTGCGACGAAGGCTCCGAGGATGGCATGCAGCCCGGCGATCTCGGCTCCCTCGGCGAACGCCACGCCGATGAAGACGACGACGATGAACACGGACATCGGATCTGTGCCGATGCGACCAGACAGCCATCGCATCACCACGGGGATCACGTACGCACCGACGACGTAGGCGATGACGAGGAACAAGACGGCCTGGAGGGCGACAGGGGCGAGTCGACCGATCAGCTCGGCACCGGAACTGACATTACCTCCCGACGGCCCTGCGACACCGATCACGCCGGCGAAGATCACGAGTGCCGCGAGATCAGAGACGAGCGCCCCAACCATCAGGACATGGGCAATCCGAGTGTCCAGGATCTTGAGGTCGACGAGGATGCGGGACTTCGTCGCAAGGGACGTGACTCCCATGGCAAGCGCCACGAACACCGCGGCAAGGGTGCTTCCCCCGAACGCGATGGTGATGCCGAACCCGAGTCCTGCAGGAACGATGAAGCCACCGAAGGCGGCGAGAAGGCCAGCCCACGACGCCCGTCGAAGATCGTTGAGATCGATGTGCATGCCGATATAGAGCATCATCAGCAGGACCCCGAACTCACCAAGGACAGCGAGCGCCTCATCACTCTCGATCCAACCGAGGAGCGGAGGACCGAAGACGATGCCG
>JAUIIM010000138.1 GCA_030431785.1 Acidimicrobiia bacterium
CGGATCGTTCGGGTTCAACGGCATGGAGTTCGACTCCCTGATCCGGCACGAACTCCCCGTCGTGGGAGTCATCGGGAACGACGGCAACTGGAACAACATCCGCACCCTGCACCGGATGGCGCACCCCCACAGCGTGTACCTGTCCGAAATCGGTGTCCGTCCGTACGAGAAGATCGTCGAGGGTCTGGGTGGCTACGGTGAGATGGTCGAGAAACCCTCCGAGATCATCCCCGCGCTCCAGCGAGCGGAGGAGTCCGGCGTCCCGGCAGTCGTGAACGTCAGGATCGCAGAGCAGATTCGACTCTCGAGTGCCTACGGCATGTAGCGGTTCTGCGGTACGCTGGCCGTCATGCTCAACGCCATCTTCTGGGGACTCATCCAGGGTCTCACCGAGTTCCTCCCCATCTCCTCCAGCGGTCACCTCGTACTGATCCCAGCACTGCTCGATCGCGAAGGCCCTGACCTCGCGACGTCGGCGATGCTGCATCTCGGCACCCTGGTCGCGGTGCTCGTGTACTACCGGTCCGATATCGCCAAGATGGCGAAGTTCGATCGTCCGGCCCGCAGGATGATCACGCTCATCCTCATCGGCACGATCCCGGCCGTCGTCCTCGGTCTCGCATTCGAGGACAAGATCGAGGAACTCGTAGGTGAACCGAGGACCGTTGCGTTCATGTTGATCGTCACGGGCGTGATCCTGCTTGCGACCGGCCTCCTGCGACCCGGTGACAAGAAATCCGAAGATATTGGACCGCTCGATGGCTTCCTGATCGGTCTTGCGCAGGCGTCCGCCCTCATCCCCGGGATCTCGCGGTCCGGGATGACCATCAGTGCGGGGCTCGCGCGTGGCATGGGCAAGGTCGAAGCAGCCAGGTTTGCGTTCCTCCTCGGAATCCCTGTGATTGCCGGGGCTGGGGGCCTCGAGGTGGTCGATGTGATCACGTCCGGGGCTTCGATTCCTTCGACCGTGTGGGTGGGGGTCGTCGTGGCAGGCGTTTCCGGCTACTTTGCGATCGCCGTCCTCCTTCGACTGCTCACCCGCGTCGGGCTCGGGCCCTTCGGCATCTATTGCGTGGCGGCTGGGACCATCTCCGCGTTCCTTCTCTGACTCGCCTCACGGCCCGAACAGGACGATGAGTTGATCGGTCGACGCCGCCACGGCGAGCTCGTCGGCGTAGTCGGGCGGGACCGCCGCCAGTCCTGACGACACGATGCCGAACGAGTCCTCCCGTGAGGCGGCCACCACGACGCCGGTGATCGTCAGTCCGTTCGGTCCCACGAGACGCACAGGTGTCCCGGCCGCCACGGATGCCGGTGTGTCGATCGGGATGGTCCACCAGTCGGAGGGGACCGCCGGTGTGGTGGCCAGGAGTGACCGTGTCAACGGGTCGCCGGCTTCGATCGCGGTCGCCGCCACGTATCCGACAGGATCGATCGCGGTGAGAAGTCCCTTCTGAACATCGATCCAATCGACATCGTGCTCGGACAGCACCGCACCGCGGGCGATGTCGCTTGCCGCCACCGGGATGGGCTCGGTGCTACGACCCGACAGATCCCAGACGAATGCAATCGCAACGAGCGCGATCGCCCCCGCCCAACGCAGATACGGCTGCCTGGAAAGAGCCAACACTCCGGCACCGTATCGCAGCGCCGAGGGCGGTGGAAGGGGGCTGCGATAGCGGGCAACGAGGTTCGTCGATCGCCGCATTCCTACACTTGGCATTGTGGAACAAGCCGCCGCGATCATCCTCGCCTACCTCCTCGGAAGCGTCAGCTTCGGAATCGTCGTGTCCTCGATGCGGGGAGTCGATATTCGCAGCGTCGGATCGGGAAATCCGGGCACATCGAACATCATGCGGACCCTCGGAAGAAGGGATGCCGCGGTCGTCTTGCTGGGCGATGCGCTCAAGGGTGTCGCCGCCGCGATGATCGGCGAGCTGTGGATCGGGGGTGGGTTCGGATGGGTCACATTGCTGGCGGCTGCGATCGGGCACTCCTTTCCGATCTGGCACAAGTTTCGTGGCGGCAAGTCGGTCGCCACGGTCATCGGTGGCGTGCTCTTCCTCGCTCCATGGGTCGGTGGCGTGCTTGCCATCGTCTGGATCGCGTGCCTCCTCATCTGGAAGACCGCTTCGATCGGGTCGCTCGTCGCCATGATCCTGCTCGTCCCTTTGCTGGCCATCGCCGGCCGCCCAGCGGACACCTTGCTGGTGGCTGGTGCGATCTCGCTTCTGGTGATCGTGCGCCATTGGTCGAACATCATCCGTCTGTTCTCCAAGACCGAACACCAGGTGGCCCGATGAAGCCTCTTGCCGAAGCCCAGCGGACCGTGCTCGATGCCATGCCGCTGCTCGACACGGAGCGTGTCGACATCCCCGACGCCGTCGGTCGAGTCACGGCCGAGCCATGTGTGAGTGGGGAGATGGTTCCGCCGTTCCCGAACTCGGCGATGGACGGTTTCGCCGTTCGCGCCATCGACGTCGTGAGGACACCGGTCGCACTCGGGATCAACGAGGACGTACCGGCCGGGTCGGTCCCGACGATGTCGGTTGCGACCGGTACGGCCACACGGATCATGACGGGCGCGCCGATGCCCGACGGCGCTGATGCTGTCGTACGGGTCGAGGACACGACCGCAGACGGAGACACGATCACCATCCTCGTCGGCGTCGAAGAAGGCACGAATGTCCGTCCGGCTGGCGGTGATGTCCAGATTGGTCAAACGGTCCTCGACGCTGGTGTCCGGATCAGCGGGCGACACGCTGCCGTCCTCGCATCGGTAGGAATCCGTCCGGTCGTCCATCGGCTCCCGACGGTCGCGATCATGTCGACCGGAGACGAGGTCGTCCCCGAGTCGACGGAGCGTCTCGGGCCCGGACAGATCCGCGACACGAACCGAATGATCCTGCTCGACGGCCTCCGTGAACTCGGCGTGCCCGTGATCGACCTCGGAATCATCGGCGACGACCCGGACGCCCTCTCGAACGCGTATCGCACGGCGGCGGAGCGAGCCGACATGATCGTCTCCACCGGTGGCGTATCGATGGGGGACTATGACTATGTGAAGCAGATCCTCGGAGAAGCGGGGTCGGTCGAGTTCTGGAAAGTGGCGATGCAGCCCGCAAAGCCCTTTGCGTTCGGGACCATCGCCGACACTCCACTGTTCGGACTACCTGGTAATCCGGTGTCCACGTTCGTCGCCTTCGAGCAGTTCGTCCGACCGGCCCTCCTCAAGATGATGGGCGCTCGACGTCTCCTTCGTCCCAGGATCCCCGGGGTGGTGGGCGAGGACATCTCTGCGTCGAAAGAACGGGAAGGGTTCGCGCGTGTGCTGCTGGCAACGGACCCGAACGGATCCCTCGTCGCCGTTTCCGCTGGTGGTCAGGGTTCGAACATCCTGTCCGCACTCGCCGAAGCGCAGGCGTTCGCCATCGTCCCGGTCGGCGTGGGAACGTTGTCGGCAGGCGAACCCGTGACACTGGAGATGTTCACCTGGGAAGAATCGAGGACCCTTGATGACTGAATCGAACGACATGAACCACCTCAAGCCCGATGGCTCCGTGCACATGGTCGACGTCGGTGACAAGGACGAGACCGCTCGCTCGGCGACGGCCGTTGCGGAGGTCGAACTCGCCGATGCCACTCGATCGCGACTTTTCGCGGGAGACCTGCCAAAAGGCGACGCACTGGCCACGGTGCGTCTTGCCGCAATCCAGGCGACCAAGCGAACCCCCGACCTGATCCCGCTGTGTCATCCGCTGATGATCTCCGGCGTCGACGCTGAGGTCGAATCGTCCGAGACCGGTGCGACGATCACCGTGACCGTCCGGGTCGATGGTCGCACCGGGGTTGAGATGGAGGCCATGACTGGCGCTGCGGTCGGTGCGCTGAC
>JAUIIM010000029.1 GCA_030431785.1 Acidimicrobiia bacterium
GAACACCTGGGTCGCCAACGACTCGTCTCCACCGACGAACCGCACGCCTGCGTTGGCCAGCGCGAACAGCGGAACGATGACGAACGAGGACCATGGGTGGAGGGCGTGCTCGAGACGATTGAGCGGGGACACTGACGCCTTTGCGACGGCCGCCAGTTCGAGAGCATCCTCGTCGAGGCGATCCTCACCGTGTGAGGAGGTCCGGTTCGCATCCCAGCGGTCGAGGACCGCAACCGCCTTGCCGCGGAACTCCTCGTCCGTGTACCGGGACCTGACCGGGGTCATCAAACCGATGGCAACTCCAGCGATCGTGGCGTGCACTCCGGATTCGAGGAAGAAGAACCAGATGACGAACGCAAGTGGCACGTAGAACAGCAGTGACCAGATACCCGCCCGCTTCGCAACGGCCATCGCAACGAGACCGAGGATGCCGAACGCCAACATCACGAAGTTCAGGTCGTCGGTGTAGAAGATGGCGATCACCGCGATCGCTCCGATGTCGTCCACGATGGCGAGCGCCAGGAGGAACAACTTCGCTGTCACCGAGACTCGCGAACCGAGGAGAGCGACGACCCCGACGGAGAAGGCGATATCGGTCGCCATCGGGATTCCCCAACCGTGGAGCGCCCCTTCGGTGCCTGTGCCGAGGATGATCGCGACGTAGATCAACGCCGGGATCATCATCCCACCCAGCGCGGCGAGCGCCGGGAGGCTCGCCTTCTTCACCGAGTTCAGCTCGCCGACGACGAGCTCTCGTTTGATCTCGAGTCCCACGACGAAGAAGAACACCGCCATCAGACCGTCGTTGATCAGATGCTTGACCGACTCGTCGATGTGGAACACGCCGAACTGGAGTTCGATGTGGTAGTTGATGAGATTGAAGTAGGACTCGTACCACTGCGAATTCGCCCAGATCACGGCGATGACGGCGGCAACGAGCAGGATCATCCCACCGGCGGCCTCGACCCTCGTGAAGCGCAGGATCGGGCGGATGAAGGTGCGCTGGAGCGGCTTGTCTGAGGTCACCCACGTCTCGTGGATGGGCGGTTGTGGTGGCCTTGCCATGGTTCGCCATGCTACCGGTGCGCCCGCGTCCTTGACAGCCCGGCTATGGGTACCATCGCCACCGACCGAAAGAGTGATCGTGGCACTGGACATCGTACGAGTCATCGCGGGACTCGTGATCCTCATCATCGCGGCGGATCGCCTCGTCATCTCCGCCGTGCGCATCGCAAAGATCCTTGAGATCTCCCCGGTGATCATCGGTGCCGTGATCGTCGGGTTCGGTACGTCGGTCCCTGAATTCGTCGTGTCCGCGATCTCCGCTGGCCAGGGCAACCTCGAGCTCGCGATCAGCAACGTGACCGCATCGAACATCAGCAACATGACCCTCGTCCTCGGTGTCGGTGCGATGGTCGCCGTGCTGTCGGCGAAGCGGCGTGTCATCAAGCGCGAGGGCGTCATGACATTGATCGCGGTGTCGATGCTGGGAGGTCTGCTGCTCACCGGCTCGCTGTCGCGTTGGGCAGGGGTGTTCCTGCTCGTCGCGATGGCTGTGGCAATCGCCTTGCTCGTGACGTGGTCGATCCGCGACGAGAACGGGGCAGAAGCCGACCTCGAAGCGATCGAGGCCGACGAATCGCGACTCGGAGTCGAGGCGATCTACGGCGTCGCCGCGATGATCGCGACCATCGTCGCCGGTCAAGTACTGCTCACCGGTGTGGAAGGAATCGGTGAGGAAGTGGGTCTCAGCGTCGTGTTCATGGGCCTGATCACCGGTGTGGGAACCTCGCTGCCCGAGCTATCCGCCGCGGTCGCGGGCGCACGGCGGGGACAGGCGGACATCGTTCTCGGCAACGTCCTCGGGTCGAACACGTTCAACTCGCTCGGGGTGGCAGGGTTGGCAGCGGTCATCGGTCCTGGATCCACGGGGGCGATCGATCTGCCGATCATCGCCCTGATGATCGGTTCTGCTGTCCTCGCCGGCATCTTTGCGGCCACGGGGCAACGGCTGAACCGGTTTGAGGGCGTAGCTCTCGTGCTGATCTTCGCCGGGTATGCGGTAGCGTCGACATGAAGGCCTCGAACGAAGCCGTCATCGCTGCACTCCGACAGCTGGTCGCGTACACGCAGCTCGAGGACGGACAGAGTCAGTCCTTCAGAACCCGTGCGTACGACAAGGCGATCGACGCCCTCCTGTCCGTCAACGGCGACATCGCCGACATGAGCCTTGCCGAACTCAAGGCCATCGATGGCGTGGGCGACTCGACCGCCCGCAAGATCGTCGAGTTCACCTCCAACGGATCGATCGGGAAGGTGGACCGGCTGAAGGAGCGTTTCCCACCGGGAATGCTCGAGCTGATGAAGATCCCCGGGTTGGGCCCCAAGACCGTCCTCGCACTTCAGGACCACCTCGACGTCGTAGACATCGCAGGGTTGAAGGCCGCACTCGAAGAAGAAAAGCTGCGCAATCTCCCCGGCTTGGGGAAGAAGTCCGAGGAGAAGATCGCAGAGGCGATCGAGCTGTTGGGGATCCACTCCGACGAGCGCCGCACGCCAATCTACGACGCCATGTCGATCGCCAACCGGATCGTCAGGGATCTCGCTCAGCTCGACTCGGTGGAGACGATCGAGTATGCGGGGAGTCTCCGGCGACTGTCCGAGACGATCGGAGACATCGACATCCTTGCGACATCCGAAGACGCCGCATCGGTGATCGAAGCGTTTGTCGGTCTGCCCGGGGTGACCGCGACACTCGGGAAGGGGACCACGAAGGCTTCGGTCGTCGTCGACGACTCCATGCAGGTCGACCTGCGTGTCGTCGATGTGTCGGAGTTCGGGGCGGCCTTGCTGTACTTCACCGGTTCCAAGTCGCACAACATCGAGCTCCGTCAACGTGCCATGGATCGTGGCTGGACGCTGAACGAGTATGCGCTCACGGAAGTCGAGTCGGAGAAGGTCGTCGCTGCTTCGACGGAATCCGACATCTACGCGGCACTCGAGCTGCCCTGGATTCCGCCGGAGATGCGTGAGGGGACTGGCGAGGTGACCGCAGCCGCCGAGGGGCGACTCCCCGATCCCATGGCGGTTGAGGACATAAGAGGCGATCTGCACTTCCACACGGACTGGTCGGGTGATGGTCGCTCGACCATGGACGAGATGCTCCAGGCCGCACTCGACCGCGGTCTGGAGTACGTCGCCATCACCGATCACGCCGAGGACCTTGCGATGAACGGTCTGTCGCGCGAGCGCGTGATGGAGGAGCAGGCGGCCATCGAAGTGGCAAGAGAGCGATTCCCGGACCTCACGATTCTCCACGGTGCAGAGCTGAACATCGGCCCGGAAGGTTCGGTCGACTACGACGACGAGTTCCTCAAGGTGTTCGACTTCACCGTCGCATCGATCCACTCCCATTTCGACCTTCCGCAGGACCAGCAGACGGCTCGCCTGATCGCAGCGATGGACAATCCGGCGGTGAATGTCATCGGACACCCATCCGGGCGCAGGATCGGAATGCGACCCGGTGCTCGATTCGACGTGGCAGCGGTCGGACACCACGCCGCCGAAACCGGGACCGCGCTCGAGATCAACTGCCACCTCCAACGGCTGGACCTCTCTGCCGCCGCCCTTCGCGAGCTCGTGACCATCGACGGCGTCCTCTTCGCGATCTCGACGGATGCACACCACACGTCGGAGCTCGAGAATCTCCGATGGGGTGTAGCGCAGGCCCGGAAGGGTTGGGTCGAATCCAGCCGTGTGGTCAACTCCTTACCAATAGGTGAATTCATGGCCTGGAAGGCCCGAAAACGGACCGACTGATCAGGGCGTGCTGTTCAATGGGGGCATGGATGATGCACACACTGTGAGCCAACGTGCCGGCTACGCCGGAGCGAGCGCCGTCGCCGTCGCACTCGGACTCACCGAACTGTTCGCAGGTTTGTTCGCGTCGGTGCCGTCGGCGACCGCAGCCATTGGTTCCGTCGTCATCGACCTGTCGCCGTCTTGGTTGAAAGACTTTGCGATCTCAGTGTTCGGGACGGCCGACAAGCTTGCGCTCGGGATCGGGACGTTCATCATCGCCGTCGTCCTCGGCTACTTCCTCGGTCGCCGCTCCGTCACGAGCCCGCTGCCGATCATCATCGGCTTCGCCGTGTTCGGCATCGCGGGGATGGCAGCCCAGGCGTCGGAGCCCAATGCCGAGCTGCTCGCTGTGATCGCATCCACGACGATCGCGCTCGCCATTGGAATCTTCGTCTTCCTGCTTCTTGTGCGGCTATTCACCGCCCCGGCAGCCACGCCGGAGGACCCATCGACGTACGATCTGGGCCGTCGTCGGGTCCTGGTGGGCGTGGCTGCAGCTGCAGCCGTCACCGTGGTCACGGTGGGGGTTGGCCGTGCGATGCTGCGCTCGCGTGCGGACGCCCAGCGTGCCGCGATCGAACTTCCGGATCCGGTCGAGGCCGCACCTGATCCGACGGCTGCTCATGATTTCGGTCTCGCCGGCGTGGTACCTGTCGTCGTGGGGAACTCGACGTTCTATCGGATCGACACGGCCCTCGTGGTTCCCGCTGTCGACCCGGACATGTGGAGTCTCCGGATCCATGGGATGGTCGACCGCGAAGTAGAGCTCTCGTATCGAGACCTCCAGGAGATGCCTCAGATCGAGCGATACGCCACCCTCTCGTGCGTGTCGAACGAGGTAGGGGGACGGTTGGTCGGGAACGCGCTGTGGACCGGCGTGCTCTTGAAGGACGTGCTCGACATGGCAGGCGTGCAACAGGGGGCGGACCAGCTCGTCGGTCGTTCGGTCGACAACTGGACCGCCGGCTTTCCCACTGAGTATGCGTTCGACGATCGTGAAGCGATGATTGCGATCGGGATGAACCGGGAAGTGCTCCCTGCCAGTCACGGGTTCCCTGCCCGTCTCGTGGTGCCCGGTCTGTACGGCTACGTCTCTGCCACGAAGTGGTTGACCGAGATCGAACTCACGACATGGGATGCGTTCGATGGCTACTGGATCCCACGTGGCTGGGCGAAGGAGGGTCCGATCAAGACGCAGTCGCGGATCGATCGCCCGAAACTGCGCGAGCGAGTCACGGCAGGAGCCTTCACCCTCGGCGGTGTCGCTTGGGCGCCACACGTCGGAATCGCGGGTGTCGAGGTACAGATTGACGGCGGGGAATGGCAAGAGGCGGAGCTCGCCGAGTCGTTGTCGGACAACTCGTGGCGACTCTGGAAACTCGACGTCGACCTCGCGTCGGGCGATCACGAGGCAAGGGTCCGGGCGGTCGATGCGACCGGGACCTACCAGTCGAGCCGAGAGCGCCCACCCGCACCCGACGGAGCCGAGGGCTATCACACCATCCGCTTCAGCGCGGCGTAGCGCCTTCTCCGCCTCCGTTCGAGGCTGCCACCGGCGGTAGCATTCCTGCTGACTCGTGAAGGGACTTGGAGTGCGCATCGCAGTGGTTGGCGGATACGGCGTCGGATTGACGATGATGACGCCGCGGTTCCCCGACGCAGGAGAGACACTGCTCGGTGGCCGATTCTTCGATGCCCACGGCGGCAAAGGCTCCAATCAGGCCGTCGGCGCAGCTCGGCTCGGTGCCGAAGTGTCGCTGTTGACGGCTGTCGGGACCGACCGATATGGCGCTGGGGCCGCCGAACTGTGGGACGGCGAGGGTGTCGATCACGCTGCTGTGCCAAGTCTGGATACCTCCACGATGGTCGGGGTCATCGTCGTGGAGTCGACCGGCGAAAACCGGATCATCATCGCCAATGGTGCGCTCGACGGTCTCGGTGTGGACCACGTCGAAGCCTTTGCGTCATCGATCGCCGCATCCGACGTGCTGCTGGTCTCGCTCGAGACTCCGGTCGATGTCGCGGCTGCTGCGCTCGCAACGGCTCACGAGTCCGGCGTCACGACGATCCTCAATCCTGCTCCGGCGGTCGAAATCCCGGATGAGATCTGGGCCTATGTCGACATCGTGACACCGAACGCCACCGAGGCGCAACTGCTCGCCGGCGCGACCGGGGCTGATGGGTTGGATGTCGCCTCCATCATCGAAGCCCTGCACTCTCGGAGTGGAGCCACGGTGGTCGCTACGTTGGGTGGCGACGGCGCACTCATCTGCGGCTCCGAGGGATCACAGCGTGTCCCAGCTGTGGAGGTCGCGGACATCAAGGACACGACGGGTGCCGGAGATGCCTTCAACGCTGCTTTGGCGGTCGCGATCGCTGGCGGTCTCGACCTTGCCGATGCCGTGCGCATGGCGACATACGCCGGTGCCCATGCGGTGACGGTCGAAGGTGTCGTTCCATCGCTCCCTACGATGGAGGCCCTGGCAGCGATGGGATACGAGCGATGAGTGAGCACCAACCGAGCGATCTGGCGCCGTACATCCAGCACACGCTCATCAAGGCTGGCACGACCCGGGACGAAGTCATCGCACACGCCCGCGAGGCCGTCGAGTATGGATTCAACGCAGCGATGGTCGCCGGCTCGTGGGTCGATGTCGTTGCGAGAGAGCTCGCCGGGACTGATGTCCGTGTCGCCTCCGCCCTCGACTTCCCGACGGTCGGAGTGATGACCAGCGCCGGGAAAGCAGCGGAGGCTGCCGAACTCGTACGTCGCGGTGCTCAGGAGATCGACATCGGTGTCCAGATCGGATGGCTCAGATCCGGGGATCACGCGGCGTTTCGGAGAGACATCGAGGGGGTGGTCGCCGCCGGGGTGCCGGTGAAGGTGATGCTCGAGCTCCCGTTGCTCACCGCCGACGAGCGTGAGGTTGCTGTCGAGCTCGCCGTCCAAGCAGGCGCCGCGTACCTCAAGAACGCAAGCAGCGGACAGGTCGAGGTGGCGAATCCGACCAGCATTCGGTACCTCGTCGAGCGTGCGCCGGACGGCGTGCTCGTGAAGGCGTCCGGTGGCATCACCAACGCCGAACAGACGAGAGCACTGCTTGATGCAGGGGCTGCCCTGGTAGGTACGAGTTCCGGGATCGCCATCGTGACCGGTGGCACCCAAGAGAGCTACTAGGAACAGCCATGCCGACGCCCCTCATCATCGACACGGACACGGCCCAGGACGACTGCGTCGCCATCCTCATGGGTGCGCTCAGCGACGAGGCCGATCTGCGGGCCATCACCATGGTCGGGGGCAACGTCGATTTCGACCGGCAGGTCGAGAACGCGCACATGACGCTCAACGTCGCTGGAAGACTCGGCGAGATCCCGATCCATCTCGGGTGTCGTCGTCCACTGGTTCGTCCATGGGAGTCTGCGGAGAATGTGCATGGTGACGGTGCCGGTGGCCTCTCGATGGATTTCACCGATTGCGCGGTCGAGCCGGAGCACGGGGTGCAAGCCCTCATCCGACTGGTTGCGGAGCGACCGGGGGAGATCACGATCGTGGCGATCGGGCCACTGACCAACATCGCGATGGCGAGCACCCTCGATCCAACGTTTGTGCAGAACGTCGACCGACTGATCGTGATGGCGGGGTCGAACAATGCCAGGGGCAACATCACGGCGGCCGCCGAGTTCAACGTCTGGGTCGACCCAGACGCGGCGAAGATCGTCTTTGGCGCAGGTTTCGAGATCACCGTCGTTCCGTGGGCACCGCTCACGTTGGACCACGCGGTCTTCTCCCGGGATCAGCTCGCCGAGATCGAGAAGATCGGCACGCCACTGTCAGAGTTCTTCCTGCGCGTGTGCCTCGCAACGCTCGAGTTCGATGAGAGCGTCGGCATCCCGGGCACCACGCATCCCGATTCGCTTTCGGTGTCCCTTGCATTGGAACCCGACCTCGCCACGGCGGCGGGTCGATACCACGTCGACGTGGAGGCGGACTCGGAGTTGACGAGGGGCTACACGGCGATGTCGTGGGGTGTGCACGGTCTTGAACCGAACGCGACGGTCATCGAATCGGTCGATGGTGACCGCTTCTACCGCCGCATTTCTGACATGCTCGCACGTGAGACGACACCAAATCGTCCCTTCCTCTCCGGCTCCTGAACTCAGGGTTGGAGGATCAACACCGCTTCGGCGTCGTCGTCGATCTCGTCCCGAGTCCACAGCATCGGGTAGGTTTCACCGGCGAGCCACGGTTGGATCATGTCGTCGTAGTGGGGATGGTCGACATGTCCGGATTGTCCGGTCGTGTGCACAGCCGTGCTGTTCGACCAGTCGGACAGGTCGAGGACCATCCGCATCGACGGGAGCCAATCGACTTCGTACCCCTCGGTGACCGTCCAGCCGACGGCGTTCACCATCGCTTTCGAACCGCTCGCCGGGTAGGGTCCGCGGTTGAATCGATCTTCGATGAGCCCGATTCCCGAGTCGCCAAGGGTCTGGTTCTGGAACGTGATCGTGTGCAGATCGCCCCAGCGCCAGTCGCTCACCGTCGAGCCGAGCTCTGCATCGAGTTCCTCGACGGCGAGGACGAACGACTCGACGAGGATGACGTCGCGGGTCTCGATCTCGCCCGTCGTCGGATCATCCCAGAAGGGATCGTCCGGGATGTCGAGGAGGCCGCGCATGACTTCGAACCACCGTCCGTTGCCGGCAGGGAGCGAGTCCTCAGGGATGTCGCCCTCGAAGGTGTGCAGCAACAGGTTGCTCCAGAAAGCGTTCCACACCGCCGCCCCGGTACTCCCAGCGAAGTTCTGGAGGTCCCACCGGAACAGGTGGTTGATGGCGTCTTGTTGCTGGTCGTTCGCATCGAATCCCTCGACCACCAACGCGTTCTCGAGGTAGGGGAGGATGTAGGCGGCGTTCAGGTCGTAGCTGTCGAACTGGAGCGTGGCGAATCCCTCGATCCCGATCCCGAGATTGGAGGTCAGGAGGTCGACGATGCGCTGGGCCCGGTATCCCATGGCGTAGTCGTAGGTGATGTCGTAAGGGAAGGATTCGTCCACCACGGCGTTGTTCGCCGTAACGATCCAGCCAGAGTCTGGGTTGAGGACATTCGGCAGCTCATCGAAGTCGATGTAGTCGATCCACTCGTGATCGTCGGTCCATCCGGGTACCGGGAGCGTCCCGTCACCTGTTGCCCGGATAGGGACTCGTCCGGGCATCTGGTACCCGATGTTCCCCGCACGGTCGGCGTACAGGAGGTTCTGGGCCGGTACCGCAAACGTCTCGGCGGCTGCTTGGAACTCTTCCCAGTTCGACGCCGTATTGAGCGCGAGGATCGGCGTCAGGATCGACGGTGTCTCGTCGAGGCCCGTCCAGCGCAAGGTGACCACGTAGGGCTCCGGTGCGTTGAATCCCGGTGATGGCAGTTCGTCGACTGCTTCGAATACACCGGAGATCACGGGACCGTGTCGTGTGTGCCGCACCTCGATGGTCACATCGTCACCGCCGGCCACATCGATCGTCTCCGTGCGGATCTCCATGTCGACCCACTCGCCGTTCACTTCGTATTGGTTCGGGTTGTCCGGGTTGACCTTCTCGACGAACAGGTCCTGGACATCGGGACCGGTGTTGGTGAATCCCCACCCGATGTCATTGTTGTGACCGATGATCACGCCCGGGACCCCGGCGAAGGAGAATCCGGTCACGTCGTACGGGCAGTCCGGCGAGACGACACGACAGTGGAGCCCCACTTGGTACCAGATCGAGGGCATCTGGGAACCGAGATGCGGATCGTTGGCGAGCAGTGGCGATCCGGTAGGCGAGTGTTCGCCGCTGACCACCCATGAGTTCGACCCGATGTCAGAGTCGAGACCCGTCTGGAGGAGCTCGTTGATCGCTGCAACGCCTTCCGCCGCAGAGTCGATCGCATATGACGCAGCCGCTGGAACCGTGAACGCTGGACCGTCCGATTCATCGCCAGCTCCACCGACCGCCGTGATCGTCGGATGGCGGTCATACGGAAACGGTGGGGACAGCTGTGCGACGCGCTCGGGTGGGAGCACACTCAGCAGACGGGCACGATCGATCTCGGCACCCATGTTGCCACCCAGATCCCACGCCATCGCCTTGCCCCAACCGAGCGAGTCCGCCGGTACCCAAGGCCCGGGGTCGTAGCCATGGTTGAGGGGCTCGATGATCGAATACTCGAAACTGAGGTCGGACGGTGACTGCGACTCGACATATCGATTGACCCCAGTCGTATACGCATCGAGGACGGCCTTGCCCTCGGAGGACTCCGCCTCGTACTGCTGCTGCGCCAAGCGGCCCCACCCGAGGGTGCGCAGGAATGCGTCCGTCTCCACCTGGGAGTCGCCGAACATCTCGGACAGTTCACCGGCTGCGATGTGACGCCAGAAGTCCATCTGGAAGAAGCGGTCCTGAGCATGGACGTATCCCTGCGCCATGAACAGGTCCTCGGTGGTGTCTGCATAGATGTGTGGGATGCCGAGTGAGTCGCGGATCACCTCGACCTCGCCGGACAGTCCCGCCACGGTCACGGTGCCATCGACCTGTGGGAAGGCGCGACGAACGCTGTACCGACTGAACAGGATCCCGAACGTTGCGACAAACAGCACGAACGCAAGGACGGAGATACCGAGGACTCGGGGCCACCGTCGCTTCGTCTTCTGATGAGATGGTTCGTCGTGGGGCTGTTCGTCCGGGTTCCGCGGGGCTGTATTCGGCTCAGTCATGCGAAGCAGCGTACCCGTCGGGGGACCGCGAAGTCGTCGTATCCTCAAGGTATGCAAGATGAAACGACCCAAGATCCACACGCATCCGTCACCCCCGAAGTCGTCGACGGCAGCGAGCAGCCGGACAGTCCGATGCCGAGTGTCACCGAGCCCTCCAAGCTGATCCGTATCGCTTCCATGACCAGGGCGATGTTGGAAGAGGTCAAGGAAGCACCGCTCGACGACGCAGGCACTTCACGCCTTGTCTCCATCTACGAGCGGTCGATCGACGAACTCAAGGACGTCCTCTCCGACGATCTACGCGATGAACTCGATGCTGTGTTCATCCCCATGTCGGAGAAGAACCCGTCAGAGGCCGAGCTTCGGATCGCCCAGGCGCAGTTGGTCGGATGGCTCGAAGGCCTGTTCCACGGGATCCAGGCATCGCTGATCTCACAGCAGATGGCAGCATCGGCACAACTCCAGCGGATGCGGCAACGCACGGCGATCGGGACCGGTGAGGAGCTGCCCGACGAGGGAAGCGGTCTGTACCTGTAGGCTGACCGCATGTACTCGTTACACCTCTCACCACAGGTCGATGCACCGATTCTCGTCATCGGCCTGACGGGGTGGGGTGACGCTGCGTCTGCCGCGAGCGACACCGTCGAGTGGATCGCCTCGACGAATGCCGACGTCGCGACATTCGAACCTGATGCAATATTCGACTATCGCTCCAACCGGCCATACCTGAAAGCGACGTCGGGCGAATCGCTCGAGGTCACATGGCCGTCGTTGCGCCTGGTGCATACACGTGTCGGCACCCGGGACGTCCTCGTGCTCACCGGAAACGAACCGGACTACCGCTGGCAGGCGATCTGCGATGCGATCGTCGAATTTGCCGACATGTTCGGGGTCGATCGGGTCGTCACCGTCGGCGCGGTGCCGGCTCCGATCAGGCACTCGATGCCTTCACCGTCCCTTGCATCCACGTCGGACTCACGGTTGATGCTGCCGGGAGATCAGCTGATGGTCGACTCGATCGTGGTGCCGTCGTCTGCGACGTCCGTACTGCGAGCAGCGTTGGAAGGGGCGGGCTACCCGACGATCGGCTACTGGGCGCAGGTGCCGCAGTATGTCTCTCGCCCCTACTGGCCGGCGATCCATGAGCTCGTGCGGAAGATCTATGGGCAGATCGGGGTAGACGACACTGCCGAGGTCGAAGAGGTCGAGCGCGATGCCATGGATCAGATCCACAAACTCGATGACATCCTCGAGAACAGGGAGGATGCGCGGAACTTCGTCGAAGGTCTGGGGCTGAGTGTTGGGTCGTCGACTGCCGTTCCCGAGGACCTACCTACGGCCGATGAGATCGCCGACGAGGTATCACGGTTCCTCCAGTCAGCGGAAGACCCGGACGAAGGCTGATCAGCCTCCGAGGATGCCGACGAAGAGCGTCAGGACGCAGAGTGCTGCCGTGACGGCAATCATCGCCCACACGCTCCACGTGAGACCCTTGATAGCGCTGATCTGATCCCGGATTGCTGCCGTCAGTTCATCGCTGCGCACGGGAGCGGACGATGGCGTAGCGGCACGGCTCGCAGGTGGTGCGGCCACGGGGACGGACTCTGCGACCCGTGTGGTGGCCGCAGGGGCAGGACTCTCCACTGGGGCAGGGATGTCGTCGGGGAGGACGAAAGCATCGATGTCTGCTTGTACGTCGTCGCTGGCGGCACCGTTGACACGGAACTCGATCTGCTCGCCACTCGTGGGGTGACCGAGTACGAGATTGGTCGCACCGTTCACGGTGGTCACGTGGATGCGTTCACCATTCTCATACGTGCCATTGCGAGATCCAGCGTCTTCCAGCTTCCAGACAGCGCCGTCGAAACTCGCAACGAGATGACGACGGGAGATGCCGGGTCGTGCGATGGTGATGTCGGCGTTGTCGCCGGAGCCGATCAACGCGGTAGACCCTTCGGCCACGACCGTTTCGGTACCTTGGTATGTGATGGTCAACGATGCCACGTGGAATCCCCCGTAGATGTCCTGACCGGACAGGGTAGCGAGCCTACGGTCGGAGTTGATGGTGAAAGCTGGTCTTTTTGTGTGCGGCAGGAAGCTGTGCGCCGGGTCAGGAAGCCTTGCGGCGCTCGCGGTCGCGGAGGCGGCGGCGGAGGCGGCGGCGTTCGTTGGCGTCGAGTCCACCCCACACGCCGGCAGCCTGGTTCGTGGCGAGGGAGTAGCTCAAACAGGCATCCTTCACCGGACACGTCTCGCAGATCGCCTTCGCCTGGGCTGTGGCCTCTTCATCGTCGGTCACCGGGAAGAACAAGTCGCTGTCCACCCCTGAACACGCGGCATCTTCGCGCCAGCTCGTGTCCGTGTTCCACATCATGTCACTCAGCGTCAGCAACGGTCTTGCCTCTCTCTCCGCGAGTATCGATAACGCATACGGAGCTAGTGGTATTCCCGGATTTCCAGAAAAAGTCGGAAAACCCGCGAAAAGTGGCATGACCGGAGGGAGCTCGAGGGAGTTCCGGGTTGGATCTTCGGATTTTCGGATTGTCGGAAGACGGCGGTCCGTGCCGTGTGTTGCGGTAGTCCGATCATCCGATCATCCGATCATCGGTCATCTGAGCTCAAGGCCCAAGGCTCAGGGTTCATGGCCCACGGCTTCCACCTACCCTCCACTCATGCGTTCTTGGCTGCTCGGTGTCGTCGTGTTCGTCGCTTCGGCGTCGGTGCTCGTGCTCGAAATCATCGCCGGGCGCATCCTCGCCCCGTACGTCGGCGTTTCACTCCAGACCTTCACGGGGATCATCGGTACGATCCTCGCCGCTATCGCCCTCGGAGCCTGGGCCGGTGGTCGGTTGGCGGACCAATCCGATCCCGCTGATCTGCTCGGTCCGGCGCTGGTGGTCGGTGGGATCACTGCCGTGCTCTCCCCAGCACTCGTCTACCTCGTCGGTCCATCGGCAGCGGGGGAGGACCCCCTCACCATCGTGTTCCTCGCTGCGGTCGGCTTCTTCCTGCCGGCGGTGATCCTCTCGGCCGTGACCCCGATCGCTGCAAAGCTTGCGCTCACGACGGTCGACGAGACGGGAACCGTGGTTGGGCGTCTTTCGGCGATCAGCACTGCCGGGGCGTTGGTGGGGACGTTCCTCACCGGCTTCGTGCTGGTCGCTGCGATGCCGTCCCAACCGGTCACCTGGGTCGTGGGCGGCGTCCTTGTCGCGCTTGGAGCCTTCCTGATGTTCGACGTCCGACGTAGTGCTGCACTCGTGGGAGTCGTGGTCTTGGTGCTGTCGGTCGGCATCACATCGGCTATTGCGTCTCCTTGCGATGAGGAGACCGCCTATTCCTGTGCGATCATCTCGGACCGGGAGGATGGGGGTACCGCCTTGATCCTGGACACGTTCGTCAACAGTGTCGTCGACGTTGACGATCCGACCTTTCTCGTGCTTCGGTATGCCCGCGTCATCGATGCGGTGATTGCCGCCCACATCGACGGAGCATTCCGTGCGGTCTACGTCGGCGGGGGCGGCTACACGATGCCGCGCTATTACGAAGCCACGAGGGGATCGACGGCCGTCGTGATGGAGCTCGATTCCGCTCTTCCTGGAATCGCAGAGGACGAGCTTGGCCTCATCCCCGGTCCTTGGTTGGAGACGGTGGTGGGCGACGCACGACTCAGTGTTCGAGATGTGCCCGAGGGCACCGTGGATGTGGTCGTCGGTGACGCATTCTCGGGGCGTTCGGTACCGTGGCACCTCACCACGATCGAGTTCCTCGGGGATGTGATCAGCATGCTGGACGATGACGGTTTGTACGTGTTGAACGTCATCGACCACCCGCCTCTGGAGTTCGTGACGGCACAGCTGGCCACGATGGCCGAGGTATTCGACCACGTCGCCGTCGTGGCGCCGCCGACGTATCTCGAGGGACGGCGGGGTGGGAACTTCGTCCTCGCAGCGTCGAACGCACCGTTCGCACCGGATCGGATCTTGGGTGCGGTGCCGTCCGACGAGGTCATTCTCGTCGACGAATCAGCTCGAGCGTGGGCTGCCGGCGGTTTGGTCCTGACGGACGAGTTCGCCCCTACCGACCAACTCCTCAGCCGCCCGTAGCGCTGGCTTCGCCGAAGCCAGCGCTCTCGATCCGATCAAGGAGCCCGGAGCTAGCAGCCAGGAGCCAAGGTATGAAGGCTCCGCCTTCACCCCTCGCTGATGGTCACCGAAATGATGGTCACGGGGTCGACGGGCCGGTCCTGAGGTCCGGTCGCCGACGCTGCGATCCGATCGACCGTCTCGAGCCCTTCGGTGACGTCCCCGAAGATCGAGTACTGGTTCGGGAGTGGGTAGTCAGCATGCATCACGAAGAACTGTGAACCGTTGGTGTTCGGTCCCGAGTTGGCCATGGCGACTGTGCCGCGGGAGTAGTCCGACTTCGAATGAGCGAGCTCGTCGCGGAACTTGTACCCCGGGCCGCCCATCCCGGTGCCCGTAGGGTCGCCGCCCTGGATCATGAAACCGCTGATCACACGATGGAAGATGACACCGTCGTAGAAGCCATCACGTGCCAGGAACACGAAGTTGTTGACTGTTTGGGGTGCGTCCTGGGCGAGGAGGTCGAAGGTGATGTCACCGGCGGAGGTGTGCAGCGTCGCCGAGTACTTCTTGTCGAGCTCGATGGACATCTCAGGTGCGGAGTCGTAGGCCACGGGATCCCTTTGGTTGCGAGACTCCGAGGTTAACGGTGCCCCGGGACCGCTCGAACTGCCATCGGAGATATGAGATCTCTCGCACGATCCTCGATCAACGCACAGTCTGCACGTACAGCTGAGATCTGGGATCTCTCGCACGATCATCGATCATCGATCATCGATCAACGCACGGTCTGCACGCACTGCTGAGATCTGGGATCTCCGAGCGAAGCGAGGCAGGGATCTCTCGCACGATCCTGGATCCTGGATCATCGATCAGTGCCACGCTGTGTACTGAGTACTCAGTACTGCGTACTCCAACCGTCTTCGACGGTTGGTCAGAATCCCCCGCGTCGTCGGCGCTTGAGCGCCTTCTCCTTGAAGGGTGCCTTCTCCTCGGGCGGCTCCCAGTCGGCGAGGTGCGAGAGTCGATCGTCGTTGGAGAACATCTTGATGATCGGTACGTTCAACTGGGCCCGACGTTGGATGCTCAGGACCTCGTTGACCTGGTCCCATTCGACCAGTGTGACGACCAGACCCGACTCGCCTGCTCGTGCCGTCCGACCGCTTCTGTGGAGGTAGGTCTTCGGGTCGTCCGGTGGGTCGTAGTGAATCACCACGTCGACGTCGTCCACGTGGAGACCACGAGCGGCGACGTTCGTGGCGACCAAAACTGCGACATCACCGTCGGAGAACCGGCTCAGGGCCCGTTCCCGCTTGTTCTGTGGGAGGTCACCGTGGATCGGTGCGGCGGCGACATCGAGCTCGCGCAGTTCTTTGGCGAGTCGATCGACGCCTGCCTTCGTCCGGCAGAAGGCCAAGACACGCTTGTTGTGTCGGGAGATCTCCGCAACGATCTTCGCCTTGTCCATGTAGTGGACCTTCAGGAAGCGATGCTCCATCGTGTCGACGGTCTCGGTCTCGTACTCGACGGCGTGCTCGGCCGGATCGTGCATGTATCGGTGGATGAGTTCAGCCACCTGATGGTCGAGCGTTGCCGAGAACAGGAACGTCTGGCGCTTCTCGGGAAGCTTCGACATGATCGTGCGGACCTGGGGCATGAACCCCATGTCGGCCATCTGGTCGGCTTCGTCGATCGCGACGATCGTGATCGCATCCGGGTTCAGTGCTTTGCGTTCCATCAAATCGATGAGACGCCCCGGTGTAGCGATCGCAATCGATGCGCCCTCGTTGAGAGCGTCGACCTGTGGCCCCATCGGTGCGCCGCCGTAGACGGCGACGGCCGTGAGCCCTTTGGCTTCGAGCAACGGCTCGAGCGCCGAGGTCACCTGCGAAGCAAGTTCACGGGTGGGGACGAGGATCAGACCCTGTGGTCGCTTCGGCTGCGCCGGTCCGACCTTCGTGAGCATCGGGATCCCGAACGCCAGCGTCTTACCGGAGCCCGTCTTTGCTTTCCCGGTGATGTCCCGTCCGCTGAGAGCGTCGGGCAGCGTCATCGCTTGGATCGGGAAGGCGTGCGTGATGCCGTCTCGTTCGAGGACCTTGACGACTTCGGGGTCGATATTGAGTTCGGCGAACGTCGGCGTGGGGGTTTCAGAAACAGTGTCAGTCATGAGGTGGGTCGATAGGGAGGTGGACCCGTTACCGAGAAGGTACCGACTATCGGTGGGTAGTCGAGGCGTAGCCGGGCCGCGATCGCCGATTGTCGGATTGTCGGATTCTCGGATTTTCGGTACCGACAGTCCGACAATCCGATGATCCAAGCGGAGTACGTCTCCATGCCAGAGATGCTTACGCGCTTGCTCGCCGCCGCCCGTGGGCCCGTCCGATCGCATAGGCGGTGACGGCGACAGCGGTCGCCCCCGTGACCGCCGTCGTCCGTTTGATCACCTTCTTCTTCGTCCGGGAGAACTCGACGATCGGCCAGCCGCGATGGAACGCGATGGTCTCGAGCGCCCTGTCCGGGTTCACGGCGACTGGATGACCGACAGCTTCGAGCATCGGTAGATCTCCGGCCGAGTCCGTGTACGCGTACGAGTGAGCGAGGTCGTAGCCGCGTTCGGCAGCAATTGTCCTGATCGCTTCGGCCTTGCCCTCCCCGTAGCAGAAGGGTGCTGCGAGCTCTCCCGTGTAGACCCCGTCGACGACCTCGGACACGGTTCCGAGACCACCGGTCATCCCCATCTCGTCGGAGAACCGGCCGACGATCTCAACGGGCGAGGCAGAAACGATGTAGGTGTCACGTCCTGCGTCTGCGTGGAGGTCGATCAGCCCTCGGGCCTCACGACGCACGTTCGTCAACAGTCGCGGAATGATCTCGTCCGCAAGGTCGGTCAGGGTTGCGACGGGTACGCCCTCGATCGCATCGAGTATCCGTTGCTTGACGGCCTCCGTCTTCTCGTCGGAGGCCCCACTGAACTTGAACACGACGGCGTTGGCGGCGTCGGTGATGAGTTGGCTCGTCGGGACGAAGCCGTTTCGATAGGCGACCCATCCGAACGTGAACACCGACGACCCACCGATGATCGTGCGGTCGAGGTCGAAGAACGCCGCGGCGCGCGGTTCGGTCAACGGGCGGTACCGAAGTGCTCGTCGGGAACGCTGAAGACGAGTGACGCATCCGCCCCGACGCTCGGGGCGAACCCGTGGACCTTCGGGAGGAGGTGCGATGCGTAGAAGTCGGCGGTCGCGATCTTCGACGCCATCCAAGGATCGTTCGATTCCGGGAGCGCAGCGAGTGCCTGTCGAGCCAAGTAGTACCCACCCGCCAGATAGCCGAACATCTCGAGATACGGGGTGGCGGCCGCCAATGTGGCCTGGATGTCCTCGGCTCCGGCGAGCCGCTCTGTTGCCTTCCTCACCGTGTCCAGGGCCGCCGACAACTCGTCCCGCATCGACGAGAACTCGGGATGGTTTCCGAGCGCCTCGACGGTGTCGTGGACCTCGTCGAGGTAGGCGTTGACGACCGCCCCATCTTCGAGAGGGAGTTTGCGGGTCACGAGATCGATCGCCTGGATCCCGTTGGTGCCTTCGTAGATCGGAGTGATCCGCGCATCCCGGTAGTGCTGAGCGGCCCCCGTCTCTTCGATAAAGCCCATCCCGCCGTGGACCTGGACGCCGAGCGATGCCACGTCGACGCCGCGGTCGGTGCACCACGCCTTTGCGACCGGTGTGAGCAAGGCGAGACGTTGATCCGCAGCCAACCGAGTTGTCTCATCGGTGCCGTGGAGCGCTCGATCCTCCGATGCGACTGCGTCGTAGACGAGTGACCGCATCGCCTCCGTGAGGCTCTTCATCGTCATCAGCATGCGCCGCACATCGGCGTGGTCGATGATCGGTGACGTCTCCGTTGCCCCGGGAGCACGCCCCTGCTTCCGGTCCTTTGCATACGCGGCTGCCTGCTGATACGCACGCTCGGCGACGGCGAGACCTTCGAGCCCCACTTCGAGCCGTGCCTGGTTCATCATCGTGAACATGTAGCGCATGCCCTTGTTCTCTTCGCCGACGAGGTAGCCGGTCGCATCCTCGAACGAGAGGACACACGTCGGGCTCCCATGGATCCCGAGCTTGTGCTCGATGGATACCGTCTCGACAGTGTTGCGCTCCGCCGGGTTGCCATCGTCATCGAGCAGGAACTTCGGGATCAGGAACATGCTGATTCCCTTGGTGCCGGGAGGCGCGCCGGGTGTCCTTGCAAGCACCAGGTGGATGATGTTGTCTGCAAGATCGTGATCGCCCCACGTGATGAAGATCTTCGTGCCGTTGATCCGCCACGTGCCGTCGTCGTTCGGTTCGGCTTTGGTGCGGAGTGCACCGACATCAGACCCAGCTTCGGGTTCGGTGAGCACCATCGTCCCTGTCCACTCGCAGCTGATGAGCTTCGCGAGATAGTGGTCGCGTAGCTCGTCGTCCCCGTGACGCTCGAGGAGCGAAATCGCACTCCCCGTCAGCATGGGAGCGAGCGAAAATGCAAGGTTGCCCGTCGTCATCATCTCGGACACGGCGATTCCGATCGCCTTCGGGAAGCCGTGACCACCGAAGTCAGGCGATCCGGTGACTGCGGTCCAGCCTGCCTCGGTGAGCTTGTTCCACACGGGCTTGAACTCGTCCGGCGTCCTCACCGACCCGTCGGCGTACTGAGCGCCGACCTCGTCTCCGACGCGGTTGGTCGGTGCGAACACTTCGCCGAAGAAGCGTCCTGCTTCGTCGAGGATGCCAGCAGTCATGTCGCGATCGACGTGGCTGTACGGCTCGAGTGCGGTGAGGTCGTCGAGATCTACGATCGTGTCGAGGACGAAAGCCATGTCTCGGACGGGAGGTCGGTAGTCGCTCATGCTCAGATTCTAGGTGAGAGGACCGGGCACTCCACGGGGAAACGCCACCCTATCCCTTGCTGTCTCGTGCCGATGCGTCGTCCCGCAATACGCGTTTCAATACTTTGCCTGCGGCGTTCCGTGGAATCTCGTCGACGATCCACACGGATTTGGGCAATTTGTAGCGGGCGAGCTTCTCGCGGCCGAAATCGATGAACTCGTCCTCGTCGAACGCATCGCGGTCCCTTGGGACGACAACCGCGAGCCCGGACTCGCCCCAGCGTTCGTCGGGGACACCGATCACCGTCAGATCGAGTACGTTCGGGTGCCGGAAATAGACCTGCTCGACTTCGGCCGGATACACGTTCTCGCCACCCGAGATGTACATGTCCTTCCACCGATCGACGATATAGACGTAGCCGTCCTCGTCCATGCGTGCGGCATCACCGGTGTGCAGCCACCCGTCGGTGAACGATTCCTCGTTGGCTTTCGGGCGCTTCCAGTACCCGGGTGTCACGTTCGGCCCGCGTGCCCACAATTCGCCGACCTCGCCCTGTGGGACGTCTTCGCCTGCTTCATCGACGATCCGGATCTCTGTGTGCATCGCTGTCTTGCCGACCGAACCCGCCTTCTCGAGTGCGTGTTCCTCGTCGGTGAGGAACAGCGTCGGGCTCGTCTCGGTGAGCCCCATTCCTTGACGTATGGCGATTCCACGTTCCGCATATCGCTCGAGGATGGCCACCGGCATCGCCGACCCGCCGCAGGCCCATGACCGTACGGCGGAGAAGTCGGCGTCGTCCCAGCGGTCGTCCTCTGCGAGGAACTGGTAGACGGCAGGGACTGCGAAGAAGTGTGTGATCCGTCCTGAGGTGAGCCAGTGGATGACGCGGTCGGCATCGAACTCGCGTAGGTTGACCGAGGTTCCTCCGAGGTGCAGCAAGGGGGTCGTGTACAGGTTCAAGCCTCCCGTGTGGAAGGTGGGGAGGACGTTGAGGCCGACGGACGAACGCGTGAGTTCGACCTCCGACCCGATGTTGATCGCATTCCAGAAGAACATCCCGATCGTCTCGATCGCCCCTTTCGGGTGGCCCGTGGTGCCCGACGTATACAGAATCGCCAGCGGGTCGTCGTGTGTGGAGCGCATCGCGGGTGCTGCCGTCGGATCGGATGCGTCGCGCGCCGCTTCGTACGGAGCCCCGAGGGCCAACTTGATGGGCGCGTGGAGAGCCTCGCCGGCTGCTGCGAATTGGTCTTCGTAGATCAGCACCTGCGGCGTGGAGTCATCGACGATGAACGCGAGTTCGGGGATGGCAAGCCGCCAGTTCAACGGGACGAGGATCGCACCGATCCGTGCGCATGCGAAGAGGACCTCGAACACGTCCGTCGTGTTCTCCGACAGGAACGCCACACGGTCGCCCCGACCGACACCGTTCGCCACGAGCCAGCTCGCTACCCGCCGGACTCGGTCACCGAGTTCGCCGTAGGTGAGGTGGAGCCCACGTCCATCGTCGATCAGCGCCGTCTTGTCGGGTCGGATGTCGGCGTGCTGCTCGATCCAGTCGAATGCGGGTGTCGGTCGATGCGTCATGAAGCACCGATTATGAAC
>JAUIIM010000139.1 GCA_030431785.1 Acidimicrobiia bacterium
GGAGATCACCAACGCATCGGCTCCGTGATCGACGGCACGGCGCGCGTCCTCCAAGGTCTGGATCCCCTTGACGACGATCGGACCGTCCCATTGTGCGCGGAGCCATGCGAGATCTTCGAACGTGAGAGCCGGGTCGAAGAGCTGATCTGTCGTGTCGATGAGCGTCCCTGCAGTGGAGGAAAGGGATGCGAAGGTGATCGGCTCCGTCGTCAGGAAGTTGAACCACCATCGCGGATGCATGGCACCATCGAGGACCGTCCTCAGGGTGAGATCCGGTGGCACACTCAGACCATTGCGTACATCGCGCAGTCGAGCTCCACCGACCGGCAGGTCCACGGTGAATACCAGCACACGGAAGCCCGCCTTCTTGACCGCATCGATAAGGATCTCTGAGACCGTTCGATCCTTCCACACGTAGAGCTGGAACCACAGATCGGTGTCGGGCGCAGCGGCCGCCAATCGCTCCGGGGTCGTCGTCCCGACCGTCGACAGCCCATAGGGGATCCCGAACTCGCCGGCGACCTTCGCCACCGCTGGTTCCCCTTCGTGCTGCATGAACCGGGTCAGACCGGTAGGCGCGAACCCGAGTGGAAACGCCGTGGGACGTCCGAGGATCGTCGTAGACGGGTCACAGTCCGACACATCGCGCAGCACATTCGGGACGAACTCAAGACTCCGATACAGACCCCTGGACCGTGCAATACCGATCTCGTCGTCGGCGGCGCCATCGACGTAGTCGAACGCTGCACGGGGGGTACGCCGTTTTGCCCGCTTCCGCAAGTCGGCGATATTGGCCGCGCGGGAAAGCGAATGCTCCAACCTCGTGCCCGTACGCGGTCGGGGCTTCAGGAGAGGAGCGAGTTCGGACCATCGTGGGATCTGACGTTTCACCATCGACACATCCTGCCACACCCATGCGCTGTCACGGCCCCCACGCTCACCTGTCCATCTCTTCGATGACGTCGAGGACTCGCTCGATCGTCCGGTACCCACGCCGTGTCGTCGTTCCGAGAACCTTGCGAACGGCGGTCTCCTTGGGGAACGACTCCTCAAGGGGGTGGGGGCGGAACCACCAGAGTTCCCGATCGATGATCGCAAGGTCGTCGCGACCCGTAGCGAGCGCCTCCACGGCCCGGATCACGTCCCGGGACGGCGGTGTGTGGAGAAATGCGAGTTCGATCGTCCCTTCCCGGTCCCGGAACGGATTCGCTGCGGCGAGCGATGCGACTTCGGGCGCCGTGCGGCTGAAGATCTCGGAGTGGAATCCGTACTCAGCCTCGATCGCTACCTCGATCGCCCGAATATCCACCACTTTCTGGGAATCGATGACTACATTGCCCGACGCCAGAATCGTCCGACTGTTCGGATATCCAACGTTCGCCAGCGTCTCGCGGAGGTCAGCCATTTTGACGCGGCTGCCACTCACGTTGACGCGGCGTAGGAAGAGCGCAGTGATCACCTCGAGACCATACGACATCCTGAACGGGGATACGGAACCCGGCATGACCGAATTCGTCATGCGCACGGGTCGTTCGACCTATCCGATTCAGGGTCGGTCGACCCATGTACCGCGAGTGGTGGCTCTGCCACGCTATGTAGTGGCATGAACGACCCATACACCACACCCAGCCTCGAGCAGCGGCTCCACCAGCCGCACGATGTCGAATCCCACGGTCTCCGTACCGCCCGCATCGCGGTCGCCGTGGCCACGATGATGCAGCTGGACACCGACACCATCTCGACGATCGCCCTTGCCTCCCGTGTACACGACATCGGCAAGACCCATATCGACCCACTGCTCCTCGACAAGCCTGGTCCGTTGACGAGCAAAGAGTGGGTCGAGATGCGCAAGCATCCCCAGATCGGCTACGACATGGTGAAGGGATGGGTCGACGAGAAGATCGCCCGGGTCGTCCTCGCCCATCATGAACGCCTCGACGGAACCGGGTACCCGAACAAGCTCACCGCACCCGACATCGATCTCCCAACCCGCGTCGTCCACGTAGCAGACGCCTTCGACGCAATCACATCAGCTCGGCCATACCAACCGGCTCTTCCCGTCGATCACGCAGTCAGCGAGCTGGCCGCCAACGTCGGCACCCAGTTCGATGGTGATTGCGTCGAGGCGCTCGTGGCCGTCGTCGAACACAATCGCATCGCTCTGACCAGCCCCGTGGGTGTCACCGCAGCAATGGGATTCGCAGCGGTCGCTGGTTGAACACAACCCCGAGCCGGTCACACCGACAGGGGTATCGTTCGCCACTGTGGCACGCAAGAAGAAGACTCCTACACACATCGGTTGGCGGGAATGGATCCTGCTCCCCGATCTCTGTCCCACACCGATCAAGGTGAAGTCAGACACGGGTGCGCGCACCTCCGCACTCCATGCATTTCGTTTGCGCGTGTACGAGAACGGCGGGCAGCCCTACGCAACGTTCGAGATCCATCCACACCAGCGATCACGAGAGGATTCCGTCCGTGTCCGCGTCAATGTGACCGGGTTCAAACGTGTGCGATCCTCGAATGGAAAGGTCGAGCGCCGACCCGTGATCGAGACGACCGCAAGGATGAACGGGCTCGAATGGCCGATCGAAGTCACTTTGACGCGTCGGGACGAGATGGGCTACCGGATGCTGTTGGGACGAAGTGCGATGCGACGACGCTTTGCAGTCGACCCGGGCAGATCCTTCATCCTCGGCGAACCTGAACCCGTAGACCCACCGACGACTGAGGAAGAGGCTACGTCGTGAAACTTGCCATCCTGTCCCGCGCCGCAAACTCCTACTCGACCCAGCGACTCGTCCATGCTGCACTCGAACGCGACCACGAAGTCGACGTGCGGGACACTCTTCGGTTTGCGATCGACTTGTCCGGTGCTGAGCCGGACCTCCAATATCGCGGCAAGCCGATCGATGACTACGACGCGATCCTCCCACGTATCGGGGCCTCCATCACGTTCTATGGGCTCGCCGTCGTCCGGCAGTTCGAACAGCTCGACGTCTACACCCCCAACACCGCTGCAGGGATCGCCAACAGCAGGGACAAGCTCCGGGCCATCCAGGTACTGTCACGGCACGATGTCCAGATTCCGGCGACGACGTTCGTCCGGGACCGAGCCGACGTCCTGCCCGCGATCGACCTCGTCGGAGGCGCACCGGTCGTCATCAAGCTGCTGGAGGGAACGCAGGGGATCGGGGTGATCCTGGCTCCCGACCGCAAAGTCGCAGAAGCGGTCATCGAGACCCTCCACTCGCGCAGCGAGAACGTCCTCATCCAAGAGTTCATCGCCGAGAGTAAAGGCACCGATATCCGGGCCCTCGTCGTGGGCGACCGGGTTGTCGCGGCGATGCGACGCCGGGCGGTGGGAGACGAGTTCCGGTCGAACGTCCATCGAGGCGGGACGACCGAGCCCGTGGAACTCGACGATGCAACGAAACAGGTAGCGATTCGTTCCGCGCAGATCATGGGTCTCAAGGTCGCGGGCGTCGACATGCTCGAGAGTGACCATGGCCCCCTCGTCATGGAGGTCAACAGTTCGCCGGGCCTCCAGGGAATCGAGAGCGCAACCGGCCTCGATGTAGCTGGCGCGATCATCGATTACATCGACCGCCAGGTGGCGTTCCCGGAGATCGACGTTCGCCAACGGTTGTCCGTGAGTACCGGATACGGCGTCGCAGAGTTGCAGATCCGCGAAGGTGCCCCGCAAGTCGGTCAGACCATCGACGAAGCGCTCAGGGACCGTGACATCGTCGTCCTCACGCTGACCAGGGGCACATCGGTGATCCCG
>JAUIIM010000140.1 GCA_030431785.1 Acidimicrobiia bacterium
ACGGGATGTCCGATCGATGACAGCAGACGCACCGTTGCCTCGTCAGTTGCCGTGTCAGCGATCAACCGCTGGGTGATGTCGTAGGCGATCGCGTGATACGTCTTTCCGACGTGTGCCGCCGGGTTCTTTCCCGCTGCTGCTTCGAGACTCATCGGTCGGTACGGCGTGATCAATCCGCCGAACCGGTTTCCACGTCCAACCTGGCCGTCGTCGCCGGCCTCGGCCGACGTTCCGGTGAGTGTGAGATACGCAGAGTCGTCCTGATCGGCCTGGTTGACCCGCACCGTGACATCGCTTCCGGCGATCGCCGTCGCGACGGTGGCGACATCGCGGTGCACCTGGTCGATGACGTCGTCGTATGCCGTTCGGTCGGCGACCTTCGTCGCGAGAACCGGACATGCGACCGTCACGGCGATGTCGTCGGCAACGCGCGAGCCCATGACCTTGATGTCCCGACCGACCGGTGTGCGTGCACGATACGCATCGGCGTTGAGGTGATGTTCGACCTCGTACACGACCTTTTCGAGCGTCGAACGGGGCATCGATACCGCTGCGAACGAAGTGTCGTTTGCGAGCGGCGCGACGGCTTCAGCGTGAACCACCGCGGCCAGATCGTCGGAACTCTCGTTGAGCCAGAGTTCGACCTCGAATGCCTCCGGGGTGGCATCGGGGAGGAGATCGAGCAGCTTCTGCTTGTAGGACACGGCGAGTGCCTCGACGTCGGGGGACCAGTCGTGGGTCGTAGACACCTTTCCGACGAGCACAAGTTTCGAAGGCTTCACGTGCGACCCGCCACCGAACGACACGTCGACCACGCCGGCAGCGAGGATTGCCTTGTCGACGTTGAAGTGACGTACCGCCCCGGTTCGCATGCGGTATTCAGAAGCGAGTTCTCGTGCGAGTTCCTCTGCGAGATGGTCGCAGATGGTGTCGGGATGCCCGACACCCTTTCGTTCGACGAATTCCACCTGAGGTTCATACGGCGCGCGGTTGGTGAGTGAGATGTTCATGTTCGGGTCAGCGTAATGCGCATCGGGGAGCGTCTGTCCCACACGTACCATGGAGACATGAACTCGGACGACCCCTTCACCACAGCGATCCAAGCCGACCGCGATCTCAGGACGGACGCCGATGTCGCACCGCCCATCCGTCCGTCGACCACCTTCGAGGAGGGAGCCGACCGTCGATATCGTCGTGCGAGTCACGCGACGACGGAGCGGCTCGAGGCGGTACTCGGTGCGCTTGACGGTGGATTCGCGGTCGCCTACTCATCGGGGATGGCAGCTGCGACCGCCGCACTGGATCATCTCCGACCGCAGCGAATCGCTATCGGACGCGTGTACCACGGGATCGGTGAACTCGTGCGACATGAGGTGGAGCGGGACCGCATCGCCGTCGTACCCCCGGACGAACTCGGTCCCGGAGACCTGTGGTGGATCGAGACTCCGTCGAATCCTCACTGCCGTGTGACCGACCTTGCCGCAGCGGTGGCACGAGCCCGTGTGTCGGGCGCCATCACCGTCGTGGATGCCACGTTGGCCACGCCCATCGGTCTCCGACCTCTCGAACACGGTTGCGACCTCGTGATGCATTCGACGACCAAGGCAATCGGTGGGCACTCTGACACGATGGGAGGCGTGTTGGTCGCTCGGTCATCGGAGACCGCCGAGCGTCTACGGGATCGTCGTGCGATCATGGGTGCGATTCCGGGATCGCTCGATGTATGGCTGGCACTGAGGGGTGTGCGCACCCTTCCTCTCCGCTATGAGCGGGCGACGAGGTCCGCCGAGCACGTCGCCGCATGGGCAGAGCAGGAAGGGCTCGTCGTCCACTATCCGGGTCTGGCCTCCAACCCGACACATGCGATCGCCGTGGAGCAGATGCACGGATTCGGGGCACTTCTCTCGATCGACGTCGGAGACCACGACCGGGCGGCACTCGTCGCCGCTTCGACCCAGGTGTTCACGAGTGCGACGTCGCTCGGCGGCGTCGAGTCGTTGATCGAGCATCGTATCAAGAGCGATCCCGAGATCGAGCCGGGTCTTCTGCGGCTCTCCATCGGTTTGGAGGACCCTGGGGTGCTCATCGCGGACCTGACACAGGCCCTCAGGTCCAACGCTCCCACTTGACGACTTCGGGTCGGTCGTTCCACCCACGCTTCAGGCTCCCGGATCGCCGGTCGGGTTTCGGGTGACCGATGGTGCAAACACCGACGATCGAGACCTCAGTGGGGATGTCGAGCACGGCGTGGAGGTCGTCGAATGCCTGCAAGCCCAGGAATCCGGCAGCGAGTCCTTCGTTCACCGCTGCATACAGGATCGCCATCATGGACGCCCCGGCGTCGACCCACCAGAAGGGGACCACCCAGTCCTCCTCCAGCGACTGACGGTCTTCACCGCCGGTCTTGTCGGGTTCCGAGTACCTGCGTAGGTAGGCGTGTTTGTCGACGCAGACCACGATGTGGACCGGTGCAGCAGAGATCCACGGATCGAACCCGTCGGCGACGTAGTGCTCCTCGCCGCCCGCTTTGGCCACGGCACGTCGTCGCTCGGGGTCGGTGACGACGACGAAGCGCTGTCCTTGGCTGAATCCGGCGGATGGTGCACGGACCGCCGCGTCGACGATTCGTTCGACCGCATCGCCGGACACCGGTTCGTCTGAATAGTTGCGGACCATGCGTCGGGCAGAGACGACGTCAGAGAAGTCCACGGCTATCTCACAGCCGGTCGAGTGCTGCCGTGGTGTCCTCGATGGCTGCCTTCGCATCGGCGAAGTACATCATCGTCGACTCCTCGTAGAACAGTGGGTTGTCGATACCGGCAAAACCGGGGGAGAGGCTGCGCTTCACGACGATCGTCGTGGTTGCTTCGTCGACGTCGAGGATCGGCATTCCATAGATGGGGCTGTTCTCGTTGTCTTTGGCCGACGGGTTGATCACGTCGTTCGCTCCGACGACGAGGGCCACATCGGTACGGGGGAACAGTGGGTTGGCCAGTTCGAGGTCGAGCAGCTTGTCGTACGGGACATCTGCCTCGGCGAGCAACACGTTCATGTGTCCGGGCATGCGTCCGGCGACCGGGTGGATCGCGTACAGCACCTCGACGCCGCGTTCCTCCAGCGCCTTTGAGAGGTCTTTGACGGCGTGCTGTGCCTGTGCAACTGCAAGACCGTACCCGGGGACCACGATGACACGTTCTGCGTAGGCCATGGCGATCGCGGCATCGTCGGCCGTTGCGCGACGGACCGGTTTGGTGCCGATGTCCTCTGCAGCCGCCCCGCCACCGAATCCCGAGAAGAGGATGTTCCCCAGTGAGCGGTTCATCGCCTCGGACATTTCGAACGTGAGGATGAGACCTGCAGCACCCACGAGCGCACCACCGACGATCAGCGCCTGGTTTGCGATGACGAAGCCCGCCATCGCTGCTGCGATACCGCTGAAGGAGTTGAGGAGCGAGATGACGACGGGCATGTCCGCCCCGCCGATCCCGACGACGGCGACGATACCCAGCAGGGCCGCCATGCCTGCAGCGAGCCAGTACCACACGGGCTCGTCGGTCATGACCGCGGCAACACTGAACCCGGCCGTGACTGCACCGAGGATCCCGTTGGTCACGGCACCACCGAGGTTGATGGGTTTGCCCCCGATGATTCCTTGGAGCTTGGCGAATGCGATGAAGGATCCGGTCAGGGTCACCGCACCGATCACGAGCGAAAGTGCGG
>JAUIIM010000141.1 GCA_030431785.1 Acidimicrobiia bacterium
GTCGGCGTGTCTGGCGGCGATGTTCAGGTCGTGACTGGTGACCAACACCGTCGACCCTGTGGCAGCGTCGATCGATGCTGCGTTCATCACGAGGTCGGCGTGCCCGAGGTCCAGGCTGTCGGTCGGCTCGTCCATCAGCACCACCGGTGTCGTCTGGGCGAGGATGCGAGCGATGGAGACGCGCCGCTGCTCGCCACCGGAGAGGTCCCGGAATCGGCGCTCAGCAAGATCGTCCACCCCGACCCGCTCCATGGCTTCGTCTACCACCGGGTCGTCGGGAGAGCCCACGGCGTAGCGACCGAACCCGACCACGGTTCGCACCGTGTACTCAAGACCCGAAGGGTGCTGTTGCGGAAGATATGACCGGACGTTGGCTGCGTCGCGTGGCGACATGTCACGCACATCGTGCCCGCCGACCATGACGAGTCCGTGCTTGGGTGCAAGATCACCTGATAGGACGCCGAGGAGCGTGGATTTCCCCGCACCGTTCGGTCCGACGATCGCTGTCATGGAGCCGGGCTCGGCGGTCAGGGAGAAGTCGTCGAGCACACGACGGTCGCCGCGGTACACGGTGATGCGGTCAGCGACGAGTGTCATGCATCCACCTTCCCGGTGCCAACCAACCAGCCGAGATACAGGCCACCCAGGATGGTTGTCACGAGCCCCACGGGGACCTCGAAACCGCCGCCGACGAGCCGTCCGATCGTGTCGGCGGCGATGAGGAACAGCGCACCGAGCGCAGCCGAAGCCGGGATGGATACGCGATGGTGCGGGCCGACCCGATGGGAGGTGACCCGTGCTGCGACAAGCCCAACGAATCCGATCACACCGGCTGCCCCGACGGTCGCCCCGACGCCCACACCGACGAACACGGTCGTGGCCGCGACCACGACACGAACATCGAGTCCGACGTGTCGTGCCGCACGGTCACCCAATCCGAGGATGTCGATCTTCGGGCCGAGGATCACGATTCCGGTACAGGTGATCGCCGCGATCACCACGATCCACGATGCGATTGTCCATGTTGCGGTGGACAGACCCCCGAAGAACCAGAACGTCACGTCCGGTATACGTGGATCGTGGATCGCGATGGCGGCGGTCGCCACGAGTGCGGAGAGGGCCAAGCCGTTTGCCACCCCCACGAGCACGAACCGACTCGGTTGGGCGCCGACACGATTTGCAACCCGGGTCATCAGCCACGCACCGGCCGATCCGACGACGGCGCCACCGACGATCGCGGCCTCGGGGCCGATCGAGGCGTAGCCGAGCCAGAAGCCGACGAGCGCACCCACGGCGGAGAACGCAGACAGTCCGACGAGTTGTGCGTCGACGATCGGATTCCGGAAGGTTCCTTGGAGTGCAGAAGCACCGGCGGCGAGCATCGCACCGACCGCACCGGCGACGATGACACGCGGCAACCTGATGTTCCAGACGATGGCATCTGAGCCGCCGGTTGGCGTGTCGACCCACGGCGTGAGATGCGAGGCGATGACCCGGAACACATCGGCAGGGTTGATCCAGACGGAGCCCACGCTCAGTGCGACGAGGGCGAGGAGGGCGGTGGCGAGGGTCGACGCGAGCACGAAGCGTGCAGGCGAACCGGGCGCAGTCATGACCCGGAGAGTTCTGGGTGCAATGCCTCGACCAGGAGCTGCAACGCTTGTCCGACTCGTGGGCCCATCCCGAGGAACATAGCCTCGTCGAAGGTGATGACGGACCCCGATGCTCCGGCCCGGGTGTCGGCGACACCCGGCAGCGCGAGGAATGTGTCGAGGCCGCCGAGGATCTCGAACCCCTGTGTGGACGTGATGATCACCTCGGGGTCTGCCGTGACCAGACGTTCTGCGCTGAGCGGTTCCGCAAACGTGACCCCGGCAGCGCCCATCACGTCTTCGCCGGCCGCCGCCTCGATCATGAAGTGTGTCGGCATGCCGTTCCCGAACATCAGGAGCGTCTCTGGACCGCGAACGTAGAGATAAGCCGCATCAGGGGTCGTCGTGGCCTGGGAGGCGAGTTCCAACGCGGCATCGATCTCCGAGTTCACCCGGTCGATCAGTTCCGCTCCTTCTTGCTCCCGGTCGACCATCGATGCGATGGTCGCGATCTTTCGTTCCACGGATTCGAGTGTTGCGGTCGGTTCGATGATCGCAAGGGGGATGCCCGCAGCGCGTACGCGGTCGATGCTCGTCTCGTCACCGACCTGCGTGTCGCCGATCACGAGTGTCGGCTGAAGGGCGATCACGGCTTCTGCATCGAAGCTACGTCCCAGCCCGACGTCGGGCAGGGCGGTTGCTTCCTCGGGGTACGTCGTGGTCAGATCGATGCCGATGACGGAATCGCCGACTCCGAGCTCGAAGAGGATTTCGGTGATGTCGCCGTTCAGGGCGATGATGCGTGACGGGTCGGCGACATCGACTTCGACGCCATCGGCGCCCAGGAAGGAATCCGGGTCCTCGGCGATGGCAACCGTGGTCGAGGGAGGCGTCTGCGAGTCCCCGCCGCAGGCACTCGCCACGAGTGCGATGCCGACGAGGAGGGACGCCACGGGTACAAGACGTGACATGGTGCGAGAACGATATGTCGCCGTCGTGCCGACAGCGTGTCGGCAACGCCATCATGGTCGCCGGGCTACCCTCCGGTTGTTGAATCGGAGCGACGATGGCGACGCGAGCGACAACTGAAGAAATCCGAGATGCGATGTTCGATGTGGCGCGCGACCTGATCGCGACGGTCGGGTATACCCAGATGTCTCATGCCGACATCACCGCTGAGGTCGGGATCGGACGGACGACGTTCTACGAGCACTTCTCCTCGAAGGAGGACCTCCTCGTACAACTCGTACGCCGGGACCTCCCCGGGACGATCGACGAGTTGGTCGCCTCCGTGGAGCACGACCTTCCCCCGACCGAACGTCTGCGAGCGTTGGCTGCGGCGATGGTCGAATTCGTCGGCACGGATCACATCGGATTGATCCTCCACACGGACGTGCCGCTCCTATCGCCCGAGGCACAGAAACAGATCGCTGATGCCCACGAGGGTCTCACCGCTGAATTTGCAGCCGTGTACCGGGCCGGGGTGGAAGCAGGGGAGTTTGCGGCCTACTCGCCACGCTTTGCGGGACGAATGATCGAGCAGATCATCATGACCGGCGGCAAGGTCGTGATGGCCGATGCCGACCCGCGCCAGAACGTCGCACGGATCGCCGAGGACACGGCCAACGTACTCGTGCGAGCACTCGGCGCCGGGGAGTAGCGTGAGGTTCCACATCGTGACCCTCTTCCCTGGGTACTTCGAGTCTGCGCTCTCGACCTCGTTGATCGGGAAGGCCATCGAATCCGGAGCGATCGAAGTCGTCTTCCACGACCCCCGCGACAACGCCGAAGGTGTCCACCGACAGGTGGATGATGCGCCATTCGGCGGCGGGGCAGGGATGGTCATGATGCCCGAGCCGATGGCACGCACCCTCGAACCGTTGGCAGAGACGCATCGAGTTTTGATGACCCCTTCCGGGTCGCCCCTGCGGCAAGCCGATCTCGATCGATTTGCGACGATCGAAGACCTGACACTCGTATGCGGGCGCTACGAGGGCATCGATCAGCGGGTGATCGACAACTTCATCGACGAGGAGATCTCGCTCGGGGACTTCGTCCTCCTCGGTGGGGAAGCGGCCGCTGCCGTCATCATCGAGGGCGTTG
>JAUIIM010000142.1 GCA_030431785.1 Acidimicrobiia bacterium
GACCGATGGCTCCTGACGAGCCACCCTCGATCATCGGGTATCTGAGATCTGACATCTGACATCTGAGATCTGAGATCTGACATCTGACATCTGAGATCTCGAGGAACACAACCCACCGTCAGGACGAATCAGCTACCGCTGTCGTTCTGTGTACTGAGTACTCAGTACTTTGTACTCAGAAAGCCTCGTCGGGGAGGTCCATGAGCCAACCGTCTTCGTCCTGGGCGGCAGCGGTGCGGACCGCCACCTTCGGAAGGGCATCCCTCACGAAGAACCGGGCTGAGGCGATCTTCCCTTCGTAGAAGGCGACATCGTCACCTTCGGCATCGGGAAGCGCCGCAGATGCCTTCTCGGCATGCTCAAGCAGCAACCATGCGATGGCGACCTCGGACAGGCTCTCCAGGAGGGCGTTCGTGTGCAGACCCGTCTTGTAGATCTCGGTCGGTTCCTGCATCGACGCCATCGAGTGGCCCACGAGGACACCGATGTGGTTCTGCACACCCTCGAGGGCCTCACCGAGCGCCTGACGTTCGCCAGCGAACTCGTCGGACCCGCCCTTGACGTACTCCATGATGTCTTGGGCAAAACGCATGATCGTCTGACCCTGATCCCTTGCGATCTTTCGGAAGAACAGGTCGAGTGCCTGGATCGCGGTCGTACCTTCGTACAGCGTATCGATCTTGGCATCGCGGATGTACTGCTCGATCGGGTAGTCCCTCGTGAAACCGGAGCCACCGAACACCTGGAGTGACTGTGCGAGGAGTTCGTACGCCTTCTCGGACGAATAGCCCTTCACCATCGGGAGGAGAAGATCGTTGAGTTTCGCCCAGTACTCGTCGTCGGGCTCCAGCTGCATCTTGTCGAGCGTCCATGCGGCATACATCCACAATGCGCGGAGACCCTCTGCGTAGGACTTCTGGAGCATCAGCATCCGCCGGACGTCGGGATGACGGATGATCTCGACCCTCGGTGCCGTCTTGTCCGACGCCTGTGTCAGGTCGGCGGACTGGACACGCTCCTTGGCGTAGTCAAGGGCGTTCAGATACCCGGTCGACAGGGTCGCTGCCGACTTCACACCGATCAACATGCGTGCATCCTCGATCACGAGGAACATCTGCTTGATGCCCTCGTGGACATCGCCGACGAGATACCCGATGCACGGTTCATCGAGCCCCATCGACATCTCACATGTTGTCGACCCGCGGATGCCCATTTTGTCCTCGAGGTTGGTGGCGTAGATGCCGTTGCGTTCACCGATCGTGCCGTCCTCGTTCACGTGGTACTTCGGGACGATGAACATCGAGAGACCCTTCGTCCCCGGCTCACCACCTTCACGTCGTGCGAGTACGAGATGGATGATGTTCTCGAAGTAGTCGTTCTCTCCGGAAGTGATGAACCGCTTCACGCCCTCCAGGTGGTACTTGTCGCCCTCGACGTGGATGGCCTTTGAGGTCCCAGCACCGACGTCGGATCCGGCATCAGGCTCGGTGAGGATCATCGTGGCTCCCCAACGCCGCTCCACCATGGGCCTGGCCCAGGTCTCGACCTGCTCCGGTGTGCCGACCGAGGCGATGACGCGTGCCATGAGCGCACCCGATGCGTACAGGAACACGGCAGGGTTCGAACCGACGAACATCTCGCCTGCGGCCCAACGGAGGGAGTCCGGAGCCCCGTAGCCACCGAGGTCGGGCTCGATCCCGAGCAGATGCCAGTCACCATCGAACAAGGCGTCGAGGCTGCTCTTGACGCTGTCGGGAAGGGTCACCTCGCCGTCGACGAGTTGCAGCTTGGTGCGATCAGCCTCGACGAAGCTTGCCCCGAAGTCCTCGCGCGCCAAACGCTCGACTTCGCGAAGGGCATCCATGGCCGTGTCACGGTCGAACGTGTCGAACGGCGCGGTGCCGTAGTAGCCGTCGACACCGAGATGCTCGAACAGGTTGAACTCGATGTCTCGAAGATTGCTGCGGTAATGCGACATGGTTTCACCTCTGGCCGATTTCGTAATTTGAGTATACCCTCAACTTTGAGTGCGCAGTCAGATTTGACGATCGCGCACCTGCCACCCTTCCTTCCTCTCTAGAGTCCTCGGTCCATGGGACGCATGACCGACCGCATCGACGAGGCCACCGAAGCGTGGATCCAACGTCAACACGTGTTCTTCGTCGCAACGGCGCCGTCCCGTGGTGGATCGGTGAACGTGTCCCCGAAGGGTCTCGACACCTTTCGCATCCTGGGTCCGAACGAAGTCGCCTACCTGGATCTCACCGGCAGCGGAGCCGAGACGATCGCCCACACGAGAGACGACGGGCGCATCACGTTCATGTTCTGCGCCTTCGACGGTCCCGCTCGGATCGTCCGACTGTTCGGGACAGGGACACCGCAGATGCCCGGCTCCCCGCGATTCGAAGAGCTCCGACCGGTGTTTCCAAAGCGTCGCGGCGTGCGAGCGATCATCACAGCCGAGATCGACCGGGTGCAGGACTCCTGTGGCTACTCGGTCCCGAAGATGGACTTCGTAGAGGACCGCTCCCGACTCGATCGGTGGGTCGATGATCGGACCGACGAGGATCTCCACGCATACTGGCGAGAGAAGAATGCGACCTCGATCGACGGGCTGCCGGCGATCGACGTCGATGGAGACCCCTGAAGGCGATTTTGAGCGGACGCTCAAGATGGACGGTACGATACATCGCTGCACGCCGACCGGAGCGACACCATGGCACGATACGAAGCAGGTATACGGACCGAGGCGCGTATCGTCGATGCCACCCGCTCCCTGCTCGCCGAGGGTGGCCTCGAAGCGGCGACCCTCGCCGCCATCTGTGATCGCGCCGATGTCAAGGCTGGCAGCTTCTACAACCTGTTCGACTCCAAAGAGGCAGTTGTTCTCAGGGTCGTACGGGAAGCGATCGATGCCGTCGATCCCGACCCGGAGCAGGCCGGGACCGATACGACACAGGATCTCGTCGACGCCTACATCCGGTTCTTCGAGGAGCAGCCAGAGCTGGCACGGGTCTATGTCCTCACCGCGCTCCAAGTCGAGGGAGCGAACGGTGCGCGTAGGAGGTTCCTCCGCCACCACGAACGGCGGGTGGAACGATTCGCCGATGCGATGCGCCGAGGCGATTCGACGCTCTCGACTGATGAAGCGACGGTCCAGGCCGAACTCCTGCTCGGTGCCCTCGACGGTTTGGCGTTCCGCTGGTCGTTGGACAAGGCCTTCGCATTCGCCGACTATGCCCGCCGGGCGGCAAAAGCCCTCAGCTAACCGACCTCGGATCTAGGCAGGTCCGGCGGCGGCGACGATCGCACAGAGGACGACCAGCACGACGGTGATCGATCCCATCACCCACCGTTCGACCTTGTTGACGCTCATCAGATTCGCCGCTGTGTTGAGCGCCATGTAGGCAACGACGAACCACGAAGCGACGGTCAGTACCGTCGAGGAGATCGAGGTCTCGATCGCTCCGGCTCGGGCAAGGATGATCAGCGCGAACAGGATCAGGATCGCTGCGGCGGCGGCACTCATCCATCGCCAAGCGCCAACGAGTTTCCCGTCGGGTCCGGCCTTCCGGCCTCCGTATACGACGGCGCCGAACGGGGCGCCGAGC
>JAUIIM010000143.1 GCA_030431785.1 Acidimicrobiia bacterium
GGGTCATTCACACGGACTTCGAGAAGGGCTTCATCCGTGCCGAGGTCGTGTCCTATGACGACTTCATCGCCAACAACGGCGAACAGGGCGCCAAGGAAGCCGGCAAGTGGCGCCTCGAAGGCAAGGACTACGTCACCGCCGAAGGTGACATCATGCACTTCCGCTTCAACGTGTAGGCGCTCCCTCACTCCGTTCGGATTACCCTCGCGGCCATGGCCACGTGGAAGTTGATCCGTCCACCCCTCGCTGCCGGGGCTGTGCTTGCCGGGCAGATGGCTCGCGCCGTGTACCGGGACGATCTGCCGACACACGAGAACCAGGATCCATCCGGTCGGTTCGGTGATCCCGATGCTCCTCCGCTGACGGTGGTGTTCCTGGGCGACAGTTCCGTGACGGCGCCCGGTGTCGATCCGCTCGATCACTCGTGGCCACGGCAGGTCGCATCGCACGTCGCCGATCGGTACTGCGTGACGGCGATCAGCGTCGCAGTGGGCGGTGCGAAGGCACGCGATGTACTCGCTGAACAGGTCGACGACGCCCTCGCACTCAGTCCGGACATCGTGTACCTGTCGGTCGGATCCAACGACGCACTCCGTGGAACCTCGGTGCCGCGGTTCGAGGACGAATACGACCGGATCGTCGGACGGCTGCATTCGGAGGTACCGGCGCTCGGGCTGAGCGGCGTCGGGGACCTCGGCACCATCCCTCGCCTCCCGGAACTGGCTCGTGGGATCGCTCGGGTGCGGGCCCGTGCGATCGACAAGGCGATCCGTCGCGTGGCGAGTCGGTACCCGCGCGCCGTGAAATCGAACGCCTGGACGGCCATGCACCCCGCATTCGAAGAGGATCCGACGCTCTTCGCCGGTGACCAGTTCCACGCCTCAGCGCGAGGGCATCTGCTCTTTGCTGCGGTGGGAAAGCCCGTGGCAGACCGACTGGTCAGCATCTACGAGCGAGAGGTCGCAAGCAGCAAGTAGCGCGCAGCATGCCGGAGAGCCGCTAGGCGCGTTGGCGGTCCAGGAAGTGTTGGATCATCAACGACACGGTCCCGATCGCACCGTTGTTGATCCCCTCGGGGATGATGATGTCTGCGTAGCGCTTCGACGGCTCGACGAACCGATCGTGCATCGGACGCACCGTGCGCTCGTACTGCGCCATCACCGATTCGACGGTCCGTCCACGTTCGAGGATGTCACGATTGATGCGACGGATGAGCCTCAGGTCGGCGTCGGTGTCGATGTAGACCCGCAGGTCGAACCGCTCACGGAGCTCAGGGTCGGACAACACGAGGATCCCCTCGACGATCACGGCCGGCTCGGGGACGAGCGTGATCGTGTCGTCGGTGCGGGTGTGCGACGAGAAGTCGTACACCGGTAGGTCGATCGGCTGTCCGTTGCGCAGGCTGTCGAGGTGGTCACGCATCAACTCGAGTTCAAGCGAGTCCGGGTGGTCGTAGTTGATCTTCGTCCGGTCCTCGAACTCGAGATGGCCCTGGTCGCGGTAGTAGGCGTCCTGCTGGATGTAGATGACCCGGTCCTTGCCGACGAGGTCGACCACCGAACGGGCGATCGTCGTCTTTCCGGAGCCCGATCCACCGGCGATGGCGATGAACAGCGGACGACCGTCCCCGACAGGGGGACCGAACGAATGGGATGCGAGGATGTCAGCGATGTCGTAGGTCATCGCCGGCAAGGGTACCGAAACGGCTCCGTCGAGCGCCTAGTCGGCCGAGAGGAGCGTGACGTCGCCCGAGAAGGATGTGGCCCGGAGCGTCGCCGATCCGGTCTTCGGACCATCCGAGGCCACGGTCTTGTTCAGGAAGTCACCGGACAGTGTCTTGATCGCGGCCTTGATCTCCATGTTCGGAGCGAGCGACACGCGAATGTCGCCACTCATGGTCTTCATCTCCAGATCAGTGCCGCTGAAGCGCCGCACGGTGATGTCCCCGGACGCACTCTTGATACGCATCGCCTCGGAGACGCTGTCCACACGGATGTCGCCGGATGCGGTGTTGACGCGGGCGTTCGCCACGTCACCGAGCCGGATATCACCCGCAGCGGAATCGATGTCGGCGTCCTCGGTGATGCCAGCCATCCACACGTCGCCGGTCGCGACCCGTATGTCGGCCCGTTGGACATCCTGGTCCACACGGATGTCGCCGGCGCCCGACTCGATCGAGACGTCGGTGACCCTCGCACGCACGCGGACGTCACCGGCACCCACCCGGGCACGGACCGTGCCACCTTCGGGAGCGGTGATGACGATGCTCATGCGTTTGGTGAATCGTCTGCCTCGCGTCTGGGAACGCACCGAAACGTGGTCTTCGACGACGTCGATGACGGCGCCATCGACAAGGTTCCGATCGCCGGTCAGCGAGATCTTGACGTTGGGCTCGTCCCAAGACCTGATGGTGATGTCGCCGGCTGAATTCGTCACTTCGATCGTCGGTTCCGTCCCGATGGGGAAGGTCTCTGTGCGCCCGCTCATGTCTCGATCGTCCCTTCGAAGGTGGAACGTGTCGAGCGTCGCGCACCTTTCGTCTTGCCCGCAAGGGCACGGACGACGAAGGTGTTGACGGAGTCGCCTAGGTCGCTGGCGGCGAGCTCGAGTTCGGATTTGAGGTCTTCCGGCAGACGGACCGTCATCCGGGCACCAAGGTCGTCGGTGCTGACGGTGATCGTGTCGCTCGGTTGACGAACGACGAGAGATGGCTGACCGTCCTCGAGGATGACATCGACGTCGTGGTCGGCGAGTTGCGCCGACACCTCAGCTGCCGCTTGCTCGGCGATCGCCAATCCTGCGTGCCGCAGCGCCGGAGCGATACCTGCGAGGATCGCATGACCGGCAGCCTCGACGGCTTCGTCACCACTGGCCAGCCGGAGCTGTGCCTCGATCCCTGCGGTCACCTGTGCGGTCACACTCTCGATGTCCATGTTTCGTGTCCTCTTGATCTGTCGGGTCGGTAGGTGGTTCGGGCTACTGGTGATCGTCGACGAGCCGAAGATTCGTCCGGCGTGTCCTGACGGTCTCGCGCTTTGCCTGCTGAATCGCCAGCACACTTTCAGGGTTGTTGTACCACAGCACGGTGTTTCTCCTCTTCCTTGCGCCCCAATTCTCGGGTGCGCTGTCTGTGTGATGTCATGATGATGTCATACTAGCGCCACTTTGTCAACTACTTGTTGAGAAGAGCGAAAGAGCAAGGGAACAAAGGACAAAGGGACAAAGGGGGGCTTGCTACTTGCCACTTGCGACTACCCTGTGTAATCCACACCGGGGAGCTCATACGAGCTGAGAGGATGGCTGGACCATCGACCCGTTGAACCTGTCTGGATAATGCCAGCGGAGGAAGGGTGGACAGTGCAGGACCGAGTACGAGTGATCCTCATCACAGGGGGTGCGGCGACCCCGCTCCCCTCTCCCCGACCCGACGATGTCGTGGTCATCGCCGCCGATTCCGGGTACGACCATGCTCGCATCAGCGGGTGGCACGTCGACCATCTCGTCGGTGACCTCGATTCGATCTCGGACGAATCCCTCGCCGACGCAGAGCATCGCGGCGTCACGATCGACCGACACCCCACCGACAAGGACGCCACCG
>JAUIIM010000144.1 GCA_030431785.1 Acidimicrobiia bacterium
CTCGTTCTTGACGACCTCGAACATGTCACCAGCGACGGGGACGTCGTCCCAACCCATGATGGCGATGGGTGTCGAGGGACCAGCCTGCTTCAGTTCTTCCCCGCGGTCGTTGAACATGGCACGGACTCGTCCGGAAACACCACCGGCGACGATGGCATCGCCCTTCTTCAGCGTTCCGCGTTGGACGATCACGGAGGCCACGGCACCCCGACCGACCTCGATCTGAGCTTCGATGACCGTCCCGATCGCTGGAGCCTTCGGGTTCGCCTTGAGTTCTTCGACTTCTGCGACCAGGGAGATCATCTCGAGCAGGTCGTCGATCCCGTCACCCTTCAGCGCCGACAGCTCGATCGCAGGAGTGTCGCCACCGAGTTCCTCGACGACGATCTCATGCTGGGTCAGCGCGGCGCGGACGGCATACGGATCCGCGGTCTCGAGATCCATCTTGTTGATGGCAACGATGATGGGGACGTTCGCAGCCTTTGCGTGACTGATCGCTTCGACGGTCTGCGGCATCACGGAATCGTCAGCGGCGACCACGATGATGGCGATGTCGGTGACATCAGCTCCACGCGCCCGGAGAGCGGTGAACGCTTCGTGACCCGGGGTATCGATGAACGTGATGGCCGAGTCACCCTCGCCCACCTGGTACGCACCGATGTGCTGGGTGATGCGACCTGCTTCGTCTTCGATCACGTTCGTGGCACGGATCGTGTCGAGCAGCTGCGTCTTACCGTGATCGACGTGACCCATCACGGTCACCACCGGTGGCCGGGTCTGGAGGGTGCTCGGGTCGTCCTCGAACTCGATGATGTGACGTTCGCGACCGGTGTCTTCCTCTTCCTCGTCGGATTCGGCGACGAGGATCTCCCAGCCGAGCTCTCGTCCGAGCGGCTCGATGGCGTTGACGGGGATCTCTCCTCCACCGGGGACCATCTCCCCCATGAACATGAGGGTCTTGACGATCTCTGCAGTGCGGATCTTCACCATCCGTGCAAGCTCGTGCACGGTGATGCCGGGTTCGACGAGGAGGACCTTCTCCTCGGCGTCATCGGGCTGAGGCGCATCGTCATCTGCGACGACCGGCGCTTCTTCCTGTTCCTCGACAACCGGTTCGGCGTCCGGTGCAGCGTCGTCCGATGCGACGGTCGCCTCGGTGTCGGGCGTCGGGTCTGGCCCTGTAGTGGCGGTCTCCGAGGCGGTGTCGTCGTAGGACATTCGGACGAGGGCTACCTCATCTTCGTCCAATCCGGAAGAAGCAGTCTTGACCTCGATACCGAGCTCCTGTGCGCGCGCAAGCACCTCCTTGGATTCCTCTCCAAGCTCTCGTGCCAGTTCGTATACGCGTACTTTCGCCACTGTCTACCTCCAGGGATCCTGCCAACGGTGCAATCGGATGGGCAGGGGTCCCCTACTCCTCTTCGGATGCGGCATCATCAGCGACCGCATCCTCTTCGTCCTGTACTTCTTCGGCGGTGTCCTCAGCCGCTTCCGGTGCTTCCTCTGACGCATCGGCGGCTTCTTCAGCCGGCGCAGCTCCACCTTCCGCAACGGTATCGGTGTCCGCGTCTACCGCCACCGCCTCTTCGGGCTCGTCCTCCTCAGGCTCGATCCCGAGATCCTGGGACTCGGACTTGATGTCGATCCGGTATCCGCTGAGCTTCGCAGCGAGGCGGGCGTTCTGCCCTTCCTTGCCGATCGCCAACGAGAGCTGGTGATCAGGGACGACGACCTCAGCGGTCATCTCCTCGTCGTCAAGACGCACCGCGATCACGCGGGCCGGACTGAGCGCCTCGGCGATGAACGCCTCGGTGTTGTCGTCCCACTCGACGATGTCCACCTTCTCACCCTTGAGTTCGGTGACCACCTGACGGACTCGTGTCCCCCGAGCACCCACGCACGCGCCGACCGGGTCGACGCTCGGATCGTTCGAGGCGACCGCGATCTTCGTACGGTGTCCTGCCTCACGGGCGATGGCCTTGATCTCGATGTCGCCGTCGACGAGTTCCGGGACCTCGAGCGCAAACAGTGCACGGATGAACTCCGGATGCGACCGTGAAACCACGATCGGAGCGCCCTTGCCCTCACCCCGGACCTCGATGATCAGTGCCTTGACACGGTTGCCACGTTCAAGACGCTCGAACGGGATCTTCTCGGAGCCGGGCAGCATTGCCTCGGCATCCCCGAGGTCGAGAATGGCGAACCGATGATCGGACTGTTGGACGAGCCCGGTGACGAGATCGCCTTCGCGCCCTTCGTAGAGGTCGAAGACCTGCTCGCGCTTGGCATCCCGGAGACGCGAGAGGATGACCTGCTTGGCGGTCTGGGCAGCGATACGTCCGAAATCGTCCGGCGTGTCTTCCCACTCCTCGACGACGTTTCCTTCTTCGTCGAGGACCTGTCCATAGACGGAGATCTCGCCGGTGTCGGCGTCAATCGTGACTCTGGCCTCCTCGGCGGCACCCGGGGTCCGCTTGTAGGCAGACACGAGGGCGTTTGCGAGCGCTTCGAGGATCGTGTCTCGGGGAACGCCCTTCTCCTGCTCCAGGAGGTCGAGTGCATCCATCAGGTTGTAATCCATGCCTACTCCTACGCGTCGGTCGTTGTCTTGGGACCCTTCTCCCACACGAACACCGTTCGTGCCGAGGAGATGTCTCCGTATGAAATTGTTCGAGAGGACTCACCGAGATCGATCGTGGCTGAGGTGTCATCTGCAGCGACCAGCGCGCCCTCGTGGATCTTCGTCCCTTCGATCTCACGAAACGTCTTAATCTTGACAAGTCGATCGATCGACTTCTCGTAGTGTCGGGGACGGGTCAGCTTCCGTTCGAGACCGGGCGAAGACACCTCGAGGGTGTACGACGACTGGATGATGTCCTCGGCGTCGAGCATCCGACCGATGCCGCGCGAGAGCTCGGCGATACGGTCGACCCCTACGGGTTCGTCACCGTCCACCGTGATGCGGATGATCTTCCCACCGCCGAGCACTTCGACATCATCAAGCTCGATGCCTTCTGCTCCGACGTACGGATCGATCAGATCCCACAGTCTGTCTGCAACGCTGCTCACGTCTCGTTCTCCATCGCACAAAAAGAACCCTGCTCACACAAAGAGGCGGGCCACGGCCCACCTCTCGCAGAGATCTCGGTTCGTCTACGGCGCAGTATAGCCGTTCGTCCGGTATCCCGTGATCTAGCCGGTGGTGAGTCGGGCCACGATGTCGACGATCGCGATCTCGGCGGTTTCGCCGGTCGCACGTGGGGTGAGCTCGACGGTTCCCTCTGCCACACCACGGGGGCCGACGGTGATGCGCTGCGGGATGCCGATGAGCTCCGCATCCGTGAACTTGACACCGGGTCGCTCCTTGCGGTCGTCCAGCAGGACATCGAGACCCGCCTCACGCAACTCGGTGTAGAGACGCTCTCCCACCGCAGCACTTGCCTCGTCGTCGGGACGCACGAGCGTGACGATGACGTCGAACGGAGCGATCTCTGGCGGCCAGATGATGCCCTTGTCGTCGTGGTTGAGCTCCACAGCGACGGCCA
>JAUIIM010000030.1 GCA_030431785.1 Acidimicrobiia bacterium
TCTCGGACCGAAGGTCCGTATACTCTCCGCCGGTTTCTGACCTCATTCCCAATTGGAGCGATTCTCTGTGACGAACCCTGATCTTTGGCTGTACATCGCCATCGGACTCGGCGTAGCAGCGTTGCTTCTGGCAGCCGTATACGGCCGTCAGGTGCTTGCTGTTTCGAGCGGCAATGACCGCATGACCGAGCTGATGGGAGCGATCCGTGAAGGCGCGATGGCCTTCATGCGGCGCGAATACGTGGCGATCGCCGTCTTCGTGGCGATCATGTCGGTGTTGATTTTCGCCCTGCTCGACTGGGGTCGCCCATGGGGCGCAGTGGCGTATCTCTTCGGGGCGATCCTCTCCGGCCTCGCCGGATTCATCGGAATGCGTATCGCAACCGCCGCCAACGCGAGGACGGCGGAAGCCGCCCGCACCGGTGGGACTGCTGGTGCTCTGCCGGTCGCATTCCGCGGTGGTGCGGTCATGGGCTTCACGGTCGCCGGCCTCGGACTCCTCGGCTTCGGTCTCGGTATGTGGTTCTTTGGCGAGATCCTCGAAGACCCGGACTGGGTCCAGATCGTCACGGCCATCGGTCTCGGTGGTTCGTCGATCGCCCTGTTTGCCCGTGTGGGTGGAGGCATCTACACCAAGGCTGCCGATGTTGGAGCCGACCTTGTCGGAAAGGTCGAAGCGGGGATTCCCGAGGACGACCCCCGCAACCCTGCGACGATCGCTGACAACGTCGGTGACAACGTGGGCGATGTGGCAGGCATGGGTGCCGACCTGTTCGAGTCGTACGTCGGCTCGCTCGTCGCTCCGATCGCCTTTGCGGCAATCGTGTTCGGTGGTCAGGCGTTCCTGCCACACCTCATCTTCTTCCCACTCATGATCGCAGCCATCGGGATGGGCGCATCGATCATCGGATCGTTCCTCGTCAAGCCGAAGGGTGACAACCTCGCCAAGGCGCTCCACACGGGAACATGGGCCGCGGCCGGGATCACCGTCATCGGTGTCGCTGCACTCACCCCGGTCATGTTCAACGACGGGCCCGGCATCGAGAACGCGTGGGGTCGGTTCGGGGCCGTCATCATCGGTCTCGGCGTCGGCATCCTCGTCGGCAAGATCTCCGAGTGGTACACGTCGGACCACTACAAGACCGTCAAGGAGATCGCCCGTCAGGCAGAGACCGGCCCGGCCACCGTGGCCCTCGCTGGTATCGCAGAGGGCAAGCGTTCCGCCGCCTACTCCGTGATCGTCGTCGCCCTCGGTATGGGTGGTGCGTTCTGGGCCGGTGACCTCGCTCTCGAGGGTGGAGGCATCTACGGCGTTGCAATCGCAGCCATCGGCGTGCTCGCCACGCTCGGCATCACCGTGTCCGTTGATGCGTACGGTCCGATCGCAGACAACGCTGGCGGTATCGCCGAGATGGCCGAGCTCCCACCGGAGGTCCGTGAGGCAACCGACCAGCTGGACGCTCTCGGCAACACCACCGCCGCTGTTGCGAAGGGCTTCGCTATCGCATCGGCCGCGGTCACAGCGCTCGCGCTCTTCTTCACCTTCTCATCGGCCGTCGGCATGGAGACGATCGACATCCTCGACATCAAGGTCGCAGTCGGTCTGTTCCTGGGTGCGATGTTCCCGTATCTGTTCGCAGCGATGACGATCCAAGCCGTCGGTCGTGCAGCGAATCAGATGATCGAAGAGGTCCGTCGCCAGTTCCGCGAGATCCCCGGTCTGCGTGAGGGCAAGCCTGAGGCAAAGCCCGAGTACGCCAAGTGCGTGGACATCTCGACGAAGGCTTCACTCCGCGAGATGATCATCCCGGGTGCGATGGCAGTGGCCCTTCCGCTCATCGTCGGGTTCATATCCGTCGAGATGCTCGGCGGATTGCTCGCCGGTGCATTGATCTCCGGCTTCCTGCTGGCCATCTACATGGCGAACGCCGGTGGGGCCTGGGACAACGCCAAGAAGTTCATCGAGTCCGGTGCCTTCGGTGGCAAGGGCTCGGACGCCCACAAGGCAGCGGTCGTTGGTGACACCATCGGTGACCCCTTCAAGGACACGTCGGGTCCTGCGATGAACATCGTCATCAAGGTGATGACCGTCGTGTCGCTGATCTTCGCTTCGGCGTTCGTCAGCGCAGGAGGGATTCTGTAGGGGGCTACGTGCTCCTGGCTACTGGCTCCCGGCCAGCAGATATCAGATTCCAGAAGGGTCGCTTGGGAAACCGGGCGGCCCTTCTTGATTGTCGATCATCGATCAGTTCGGGTTGGTGCGTCCGGCTCGTCTGAGTTGGAGGCCGACGACGGTCAGGACGATGGCGCCCGAGACGATGAGTGCCACGGCGAAACCAGCACCGTCACCGAAGAGCTCCAAAGAGAGGGCGGGCGGGTACCAGAGCAGACCGGCGACACCGAGGCCGAGCAGCGCATATTCGTCCCAGAGGGATCCGAGTGCGATCAGTCCGATGCACACCAACGTTCCGAGCACCAGTGCGCCGATCGCGGTGCCGTTCGGGAACGAGATGAGGAGTACTCCGATCGCACCCATCGCATAGCTCGTACGGCGCGGGCGGAAGAAGCCCCGACGGGTGGCGACGATCCACACGACGCCGAGCGTTGCCAGGGTCGCTCCGAAGAGCCACTCGGGTGCCTCGTCGAAGAAGGGGAACGGGACGATGGCGGCCGCCGCCGCAGCCACCGCCATTGCGACCATCTGGAGCGATGAGCGCCGCACGAACCACAGCATCGCGGCCACGGCAAATGTCGACAGCGCCACCAAGGCGTAGGCCGGGGCTTCCGCGAGGTCGAGGACCTCGTACACGAAGATGCTGATGGAGAGCGAGTAGCCGATCGTGGCGAGGAACCACGTGGTGGCTTGTGCCCGATCGCCTACGCCGTTCCCTGCGCGACCGAACGCCCATCCTGCGAGGAGCGAGACCAGGGTCGCGACCATCGTGAGGGCGACGACCGTTCCGGGCCCCATGTCGTCCCAGACCCGGGTCACGATGGCGATCGAACCGCCAAGGAGCAATGCCGCGCCGATGTAGGCAAGCGCTTCCAACCAACGAGGTGGCTCCCCCTCGTCACGCTCGAATGCAGCGATCGACTGGGCCGTTTCCTCATCGATGAGGCCCGCTTCGCGCCAGCGGTCGAGGTCGTTGTGCAACGGCAACGGATGCTCCTTCTGCACGCATCATCTGCCCCCGGAGCCCCAGTGTCAATGGGTTGGCACGATCTCCGATCTCCGATGTCCGACCATCCGCAAGAGGCCAGGAGCAAGCAGCGGATGTAGGGCGGTGTCAGGCGTCGTCGTGTTTCATGTCCGGATCGTTCTTTCGGCGTTCTTCCTCGGCCTTCTGGCGCTCGAAGAAGTCTCGGTATGCCTTCTTGCGCGTATTCCGGATGAGTAGCCACAGGGCCACGATGCCGACCGCAAGCAGGATCCAGACGACCCATTCCCCGCTTCCGCTGCTCTCGGGAACGTCAAAGCCGCCGGCAAGTATCTGATGGAATCGCATCCTCCTAGCCTACGTGGTCGCACGAGGAGGGGTCGTCATCCCGAAGACCATCACACTGATCCGACATGCCGAGACGGACGCAAACGCGTCCGGGATCTGGCAGGGCACGAGTGATGTGCACCTTTCGGAGACCGGGAGGCGTCAGGTGCGTTTGCTCGCGGATCGGGTCGGGTCGCTCCGTCCCGACCTCGTCGTCTCGTCCGACATGGCTCGCACCAATTCGACCGCCGAAGCCTTCGGAGATGGTTTTGATCGCGATGCCGGGTTCCGGGAGTTTGCGATCGGGCGATGGGAGGGGATGACCTCGGCACAGATCGCCGAGACGTATCCGGAGGAGTGGCGCGCCTTCCTCGCGTGGGAGGATGTAGCCCCCGGTGGTGGAGAGAAGCTCTCCGATTTTGCGGTGCGTGTCCGGGAGTCGTTCGACAGGGTCGTCGACCGGCTCGACGACGGCGGTCACGCTGTCGTCGTCGCCCACGGTGGGGTGATCTGGTCGCTTGTGTCCCAGGTACTCGGGGAGGGAACCGCTACGAAGCTGCTCCCCTCGGCGAATACCGCAATCAGTCGCATCGAGGTCGATGACGACGGCCAACGACGATTGGTGACCTTCAACGACGCAACGCATTCAGGCACGTCCAAGACGAGGTTCATCCCGACGGGCCAGGTCGCCACGCTTGTGCGTCATGGGCAATCCGAGGGGAACCTGACAGGTCGATGGCACGGAGTGACGGACAGTGCGCTCACCGATCTCGGCAGGGAGCAGGCATCCGCTGCCGCGGCGCACGTGCCACCGGTCGGTCGCCTGTACTCATCGCCCCTCGTGCGGGCATACGACACCGCTTCGATCATCGGAGAGAGACTTGGGTCACAGCCGGTTGTCGATGAAGGGCTCATCGAGATGTCGTTCGGCGACTGGGAGGACCTGTCGACGAGCGAGATCATGGACCGCTTTGCAGACGAGATCGCGACCTATGACGCAGGGGACGGTGACGACCGGCCGCGTGGGTTCACCGGTGAGTCGTTGAACGGTGTCGGTACGCGCATGTTCGACACGGTGACGCGGATCGCCGATCAATCCGACGGATCGCCCTTCGTCGCGGTGAGCCATGGCGCTGCGATCCGTGCGTTCGCGCTGAAGGTGCTCGACATCAAGAAGGCGGGGAGAGGCAAGATCGCCCTCGCCCGCAACACGGCGATGTCGAGCTTTTCCGTGGCTTCCGACGGTGTGTATCTCGCGAGCTACAACACCGGTCCACACCTCGAGTCCTGAGATGCGGCTGCTCGTCGTCACGAACGACTTCCCGCCCAAGCCCGGCGGGATCCAGATGTATCTCCAGAACCTTGTAGATGCGTACCCCGATCCGGTCCATGTCTTTGCGCCTCGTGACGACGCCGCCGAACCCCAACACGGAGTGACACGGGGCAGAGCGCGCTACATGCTGCCGACCAGCTCGACGATGGAGCGGGTCGCCGACACCGTCGAAGCCTTCGAACCTGATGCGATCCTGTTCGGTGCACCGCATCCACTTCCACGGATGGGTCCGGCGCTCCGTGATCGTTTTGGGATCCCGTTCGGTGTGCTCAGCCACGGAGCGGAAGTGACCATCCCCGCTGCGGTTCCCGGGGTCAAGGGCCTACTCAACCGCACCCTGGCTGCTGCCGACGTGAGGTTTGCGGTCAGTCGATTCACTTCATCGAACGTCGAACGACTCACCGGCGAACCGGCCGTGTTCCTCGGAGCAGGTGTCGAGGTCGACACGTTCACCCCCGCACCCTCGCACCAGACGAACGACGTACCCGTGATCGGATGTGTGAGCCGGTTCGTGCCACGAAAAGGCCAGGAACGTGTGATTGAGGCCGCAGCCATGCTCGACCGACCGGTCCAGGTGCTCATGGTCGGAAAAGGGCGTCTCGAGTCGAAGCTTCGACGCACGGCCGAGCGCCTCGGTGTCGATGTCCGCTTCGCCGTGGACGTGCCGTGGGCAGACCTGCCTGGCCTGTACCACGAGATGGACGTGTTCGTGATGCCGTGCCGATCTCGGTGGGGTGGGCTCGAGGTCGAGGGCCTTGGGCTCGTGTTCCTCGAAGCTGCTGCGTCGGGTCTGCCCGTCATCGCGGGGGACTCCGGGGGTTCACCCGAGACGGTCGTGGTCGGGGAAACCGGCTTCGTGGCGACGGACCCAGAATCGATCGCGTTGTCGCTGACTGCGATCCTCGACGACCCCGCTCGGGCAGCCGCGATGGGGGAGGCCGGCCGTCGATTCGTACTCGACGAGTTCACCTGGGAGCACGTCATCGAGCGGCTCCGTGGCGGTTTTGCACCACACGTCGGTTAGGTTCCGCACCGCACGGACCCCTTGACGGGCTCTTCCGCGCAAGGTTTGCTGATTTCGGAATCGGATTGGAACAACGCTGTGTCGAAGAAACTAGTGATCGTCGAGTCGCCCGCAAAGGCGAAGACGATCGGCAGCTATCTCGGACCCGACTACATCGTGGAGTCGTCGGTCGGACACATTCGTGACATCCCGTCCAAGAAGAGTGAGCTGCCACCGTCGAAGCAAGACAAGTGGAAGAAAACGCGATTCGGCATCGACATCGACAACGACTTCAAGCCGATGTACATCGTGTCGGATGGGTCGCGCAAGCAGGTTCGTCTCCTGAAGCAGACGCTCAAGGAAGTGGACGAACTCCTGCTTGCCACCGATGAAGACCGCGAGGGAGAAGCCATTGCATGGCATCTTCTCGAAGAACTCAAGCCCAAGGTGCCGGTCCAGCGAATGGTCTTCCACGAGATCACCAAGAAGGCCATCGAGGAAGCTGCGGCAAACCCGCGGGACCTCGACGTGCCACTCGTGCAAGCGCAGGAAACGCGTCGCATCCTCGACCGCCTGTTCGGATTCGAACTCTCTCCGGTCTTGTGGCGACGCGTCAGGCGAGGCTTGTCCGCCGGACGCGTCCAGTCGCCGGCGACCCGCATCCTCGTCGAACGTGAACGCGAGCGGATGGCCTACATCACCTCGATCTATGCAAGCCTCAAAGCCACGCTGTCGGCCGACGGCACCGAGTTCCCGTCGTCGTTGCGATCCGTCGACGGTGTCCGGATCGCCTCGGGTTCGGACTTCGACGAGAACGGAGAGCTCCGCAAGGAGCGCCGCGCACTCACCGTCGACGACGCAACGGCCCTTGCCAGCGGGCTCTCCGGGTCCGAGTTCACGGTCACGGCGGTCGAACGAAAGCCCTACACCCGCAAGCCTTACGCACCGTTCCGTACGTCGACCCTCCAGCAGGAAGCAGGCCGCAAGCTGAAATTCGGGGCGCGGCGGACGATGCGCGCCGCCCAGGCGCTCTATGAATCCGGATTCATCACCTACATGCGAACCGACTCGACCAATCTGTCGGCCACGGCTGTCGACGCCGCACGGACCTTGGTCGCAGATCGCTACGGATCGAACTTCCTCCCCGACGAACCCCGCGTGTACGGCAAGGCGGCCAAGGGCGCTCAGGAGGCGCACGAGGCCATCCGCCCAGCGGGTGACCGTTTCCGGGAGATGGACGATGCAGCAGGGGAGTTCGGTCCGACATCGGATGCCGCTCGCCTGTACGAGTTGATCTGGATGCGCACGGTCGCCTCACAGATGAAGGACGCCAAGGGCGAGTCCCTTGCGGTGACCATCAACGCAGAAACGCTCGACGGGGAATCGTGCGAGTTCCGTTCGACCGGTCGCACGATCACGTTCCAAGGCTTCCTCCGTGCGTACGTCGAAGGAAGTGACGATCCGGAAGCAGCGTCCGACGATCAGGAGACCCCGCTTCCCCCACTTGCCGAGAACGATCGACCGCATCTCATCGCTCTGGACCCGTCCGAACACGAGACCAAGCCACCGGCCCGCTACACCGAAGCGTCGCTGGTGAAACGGCTCGAGGAACTCGGCATCGGTCGGCCGTCGACGTATGCATCGATCATCGCAACCATCCTCGACCGCGAGTACGCCTTCAAGCAGGGGTCGGCACTCGTGCCGACGTGGAGGGCGTTCGGTGTCATAGGTCTCCTCGAGCAGTTCTTCCCCGACTACGTCGACTACGACTTCACCGCCAGGATGGAAGAGGACCTCGACCGTATCGCCAGCGGCGACGAGGAGATGGTTCCGTACCTCAAGCAGTTCTATCTGGGTAACGGGACGCAGGGGCTCGTCGACCGTGTGTCACCCGAAGTGCTGGAACAGATCGACCCCGCTGCCGTGAACTCGTTCCCAATCGGTGACGATCCAGACGGCGTCCCGATCGTTGCTCGCTCCGGGCAATACGGTCCGTACCTCCAGCGGGGAGAGGATCGCGCCTCGATTCCACCCGACATGCCGCCGGCGGATCTCACCATCGAGCGGGCGCTTGAGCTCCTCGCCGCACCGAAAGATGAAGCGCTCCTCGGCAAGGACCCGGAGACCGGACTCGACGTGTACCGGAAGAACGGGCGGTACGGCTGGTACATCCAGCTCGGCGAACGCACCGATGACCACAAACCGAAGATGGCGTCGGTCTTCAAGTCGATGGAACCGGCAGATGTCAATCTCGAGACCGCCCTCAAGTTGCTGACCATCCCCCGTGAACTCGGACCCCACCCCGAGGACGGAGAGCCGGTGATCGCCAAGAATGGCCCCCACGGTCCGTATGTCAACTGGGGTAAAGAGAACCGTTCGATCGAAGAGGAAGAGCAGCTTCTGACGATCACGCTCGAAGAGGCGGTCGAGGTGCTGAAGCAACCGCGTCGTCGACGTGGGGCGAAGCCACCGCTCAAGGAGCTCGGAACGGATCCTGCCACCGGCAAGGACATCGTCGTCAAGGATGGTCGCTTCGGCCCGTACATGACCGATGGCGAGACCAACGTGTCACTTCGGGCATCCGAGACGATCGACAACCTCACCTTGGAGAACGCCGCAAACCGTCTCGCCGAGAAGCGAGCGCAAGGACCGAAGAAGAAGCGCTGACACGCTTCTTCGACGGTCCGATCTCCGATCTCCGATCCCCGACTGTGTACTGAGTACTTTGTACTGTGTACTCCGAATCGAGGTCCCATGAGCGACGATGCATATGTGATGGCGCCGGGGATGGCGCCTACGCCGTTCACCGCGGATGAGATCCGTGCAGGGTGTCCTGCTGACCGGACCACACACCTCCGCATCGAAGCGGCCGGGGCCCCCACCACCGTCACTGTCACGCGATTCGACGAGGTCGACTCCGACGGTGGAGTCTTCGAGTCGTGGGCCGAAGACGAGGCAGGGCACCGACTCGGTGACGTCGAACGAGCGCCATTCCGATGGTTGGACCTCCAGGCGCATGCGTCGTTCCCAGAGGACGCCACCGACATCAGCAGGGAGTCCATCGTCACCCCGCTCGGCCAGCACGACTGCCATCGCTACGAGGTCGACCGCGGCGACGGATCCGTCTCAACGTTCTGGTTCGCCGTCGACCGGCCCGGGCTTCCCATCAAGTTCACGACGGTCGCCGATGGAGCCACGACCGTCACCGCCACTCTGATCCGAGACGACCGCGCTGGCGTGTAGGCGAATAGGCGTGTAGGCGAACTCCGATAGTCCGACAATCCGACAATCCGGCTCCTGACTCCTAGCTCCTGGCTCAGATCGATGAGCGACTCCGGCTCATGGCTCATGGCTCATGGCTGTCGCAGGTCAACTACCGTCTGAGCCATGACGGACAGCTCGCGCTACATCGCCTTCGAGGGCATCGAAGGGTCGGGGAAGTCGACGGTGACACGTCGCGTCGCGGATGCGCTCCGGGCGAACGGGGAACAGGTCGTCACCGTGCGTGAGCCGGGGGGTACGGCAGTGGGGGAGATGCTGCGCGACGTGATCCTTGGCGGGGATGCCGACCCGGCCATCGAGACGGAGGCTGCACTGTTTGCCGCTGCGCGCGCCGAACTCGTCGCCACTGTCGTACGTCCTGCGCTCGAGGACGGTTCATGGGTCCTCTCGGACAGAACCGCCTACAGCTCGCTTGCGTATCAGGCCTACGGGCGTGGTCTCGACGTGGATGCGGTCCGTACGCTCAACGACATCGCAATCGGTGGGCTGTGGCCGGGCCGCGTGGTGTTGTTGCGCGTCGACCACTCGACCGGACTCGACCGTCAACGGGTCGAAGACCGGATCGGGGCTGAGACCGCTGAGTTCCACGCTCGCGTGGCGAAAGGGTTCGATGAACTCGCTGCTGCCGATCCCGACCGATTCATCGTGATCGATGCGAGTGCCCCCCTCGAGTCCGTGATCGAAGTAGCGATTGATCGCGTCGTGCCATGACGACCTTCGACGGCATCATCGGTCACCCGGATGTGCGTTCCCTGTTGGAAGCCGAGCTCTCCGACCCGGCGCATGCCTACCTGTTCGTAGGGCCGTCGAACGTAGGGAAAGCAATGGTCGCCCGCCGGTTCGCTGCGGCGATGGTCGCAGCCGGTGACGAATCGGTGTTCCGGCGAGCAGCAGCGTCCAATCATCCCGATGTCATCGTCGTCGCACCCGACGGCAGGACTTCGATCACCGTGGATCAGGTGCGCGGTGTCGTGTCATCGGCCGTGCTCGCGCCACTCGAGGCGCCCCGCAAGGTGTACCTGCTCGAAGAGGCATCGATGCTCAACGACGGAGCTGCGAATGCCCTCCTCAAGACGCTCGAAGAGCCGATTCCCTCGACGGCATTCGTGCTCGTGGCCGAGAGCGAGGACGATCTGCCGATCACGATCGCGAGTCGTTGCCGAACCGTGGTGTTCGGGCGGGTGTCGACGGAGGAAGTCGTTGCGGGTCTGCAATCTGTCGCTGGAATCGACGGCGAGCAGGCGGAGAGAGTTGCGTCGATCGCCGGCGGGCGACCTGGTCTGGCGATCTCCCTGGCTACGGAGCCGCAGACCGTGGCCTACCGGAACGCCTGGCTCTCGATCCCCGAGCAGCTGACCGATCATCCCGGTGATGCCTACCGGGTCGCGGATGCAGTGCTCGCCGCAACCGACCCGTTGCTGGATGCGATCAGGCAACGGCACGAGGACGAGGCGCAACGTCTCTACGGCGGAGAAGATGTCCCGAAGCAAGTGCTCGAACGGCAGCAGCGAGAGATTGCAAGAGCTTCGGATGCATTGGTGGTCACGGGTCTTGAACTGCTTGCATCGTTCTACCGCGACACTGCGGCGGCGCAACTCGGTGCCCCGGTCCAGAACTCGGACGTGGCAGTCTCGCTGCTGACCAGGGTCGATGTGAAAACCGCCCTGGCAAACGCCGAACGGGTCATGGAGGCGATCGAGTCCCTCGAGGCGAACCAGCGACGCTCCCTTGCGTTGGTGTCCCTGTTCGTCGATCTCGGTACGGGATGAGTCGCGGGAAGTTCAATCGCTGGCTCGATTCGGTGGCTCGCCCTCCGGCACGGTTGGCAGCTCGGATGTACTTCGATCTCGATGTCACCGGGGCCGAGCACTTGCCGAGTGATGGGCCGGTCGTGGTCGCTGCCAACCACTTCTCACATCTCGACCCGCCCCTGATCGGGGTCAGCTTGGCCCGCGACTTTCGGTTCTTGGCGGTCGATGAACTGTGGGGGAAGAACCGAGGGCTCGGGTGGGCGCTTCGGCATTGGGACGCCATCCCACTCGATCGGGACGGTTACCCGGTGGGTGCGATGCGTGCGGCGATCGAACACCTCGAAGCCGGTGAGGTCCTCGGGTTGTTCCCTGAGGGACGACGAGTCGAGCGATGGGGTGTCGACGACCCCAAACGGGGGGCAGCATGGCTGGCCTGGATGACCGGTGCGCCCCTCGTGCCGGTGGCGATCATCGGGACGCAGCATGCCATGACACCCCTCGATGCCTCACTCCGGAGGACATCGGTGCACCTGTGGGTCGAGGAGCCGATCTGGTGGTTCGAATACGCGGACCGTGTCGACCCCGTAGGTTCTATGACAGCAGACTGGTTCGACGCCGTCGACCAGCGACTGTCGCCGTGGATGGACGACGCAGGAGCGGAAGCATGAGTAAGCACATCGTGATCGGCGGAGCGAGTGGGCTGATTGGGTCGGCGCTCGTCGCTGCCTTGGAACAGCGTGGCGATCGTGTGACGCGATTGGTACGGCGATCGACCGGGGAGAACCCCACCGGTGCGGAACGTGTCTGGGGACCGCGGTCGGGAACGCTCGATGCTCAGGTCGTCTCCGATGCTGACGCCGTCGTCGTACTGAACGGAGTGTCGATCGCTGGGGAGCGATGGTCCGATGAACGCAAGGACCTCATCGTGCGGTCACGAACCGACTCGGTGGGAACCGCAGCAAAGGCGCTTGCCTCGCTGGGATCCGAAGCGCCAGCACTGATCGCTGCGTCGGCCATTGGCATCTACGGTGACCGTGGCGACGAGATCCTCACCGAGCAGTCCAGTCACGGCGACGATTTCCTCGCAGATGTTTGTGAGCAGTGGGAAGCGGCGGCACGGCCAGCGAAGGATGCTGGAGTGCGCGTCGTCCATGTGAGGACGGGGATCGTCGTGTCGGGCGAAGGTGGAGCACTCGATCCGATGCTGCCGCTCTTCAAGCTCGGGATCGGGGGACGGATCGGCGACGGTTCACAGTGGTGGTCGTGGGTGTCGGAAGCAGACACGGTGGGTGCGTATCTCCATGCGATCGATTCCGAGATCGAGGGTCCGATGAATGCTGTATCGCCGAATCCGGTCACGAACGCCGAATTCACGAAGGCGCTCGGCAACGCATTGAACCGCCCCACGTTCCTCCCGGTGCCGCGCATTGGGTTGAACATCCGTCTGGGTTCGGAGTTGGCCGAAGCAATCGGGTACGCATCGCAACGCGTCGAGCCTGCGGTCCTCGCCGCAGCGGGCTACGAGTTCGAGCATCCGGACTTGGACGAGGCGCTTGCGGCTGCACTGGCCTGAGACTGACGCCGTCTTCTCGGTGTCAACTGCCAGCGGTTATCGGTAACATCCTCGCTACTGCCGGGGTAGCTCAGGGGTAGAGCAACGCACTCGTAATGCGTAGGCCGCGGGTTCAAATCCCGCCTCCGGCTCCACTATTGGAGATCTCAGATTCCAGTCAGCGATCTCCGGTCGTCATCGGGGTCAAGCCCTCGTTTGGCGTCCTCGCTTGTCCCACGTCGGTCGACTCATTGAAGCCGCGCGTCATCTTGGTTCAACGTGGTCAGGGGTCGATGCTTGTGGTTCAAATCCCGCCTCCGGCTCCACTTTCAGAGATCTCAGATCTCAGATTCCAGATTCCAGTTTCCAGTCAGCGATCTCCGGTCGTCTGCGGGGTCAAGCCCTCGTTTGGCGTCCTCGCTTGTCCTACGTCGGTCGACTCTTTGAAGCCGCGCGTCATCTTGGTTCAGCGTGGTCAGGGGTCGACACTTGTGGTTCAAATCCCGCCTCCGGCTTTGACTTCGTCGAGATCCGACTGCCCGATCTCCGACTCGTGACCTCAGTTCCCGGGTGGATTGACCCGGTGGGCGGGTGCATGCATAATGCATGCATGGTTACCTCAATCACGATCCGCAACGTCCCGGACGAAGTCCGCGACGAACTCGCCGAGCGGGCAGCCCGGAAGGGCCAGTCGCTCCAGGCGTACCTCGTTGACGCGTTGACCGAGATGTCGACACGCGCCGACGTGGATCTCCTCATGGAACGGATTCGCGCTCGCAAGGAAGCATCGGGGGTCGTTCTGTCGTATGAGGACATCCTCGATGCCATCGACCACGGTCGCCGGTGAGTGTCGTTGTCGACTCGTCAGTCGTCGTCGCAGCGCTGACGGACACAGGTCGGTACGGCACCTGGGCGGCGAATCAGCTGCTCAGGCCAGAGCTCACCGCCCCACAGCACTTGCCGGTCGAGACGGCGGCCGCATTGTTTCGGTTGGAGAGGCGCGGTCGCCTAGACCCGAGCAATGCCAGGATGGCGATGCAACAGATGACGAACCTGCCCATCTCGCTGCTTCCGTTCACTCTTCTGACGGACCGGGTTTGGGATCTTCGTCACACGGTCACCGCGTATGACGGTTGGTACGTCGCTCTCGCCGAGGCGACTGGCTCACCGCTCGCAACCCTGGACCGTCGTCTGGTCTCGGCGCCCGGCCCAACTTGCGCGTTCCTGACACCAGATGTGTGAGCGCGACGAGAGGGTCGTCTGCAGTGAGACGACCCTCTCGTTTGCTACGGACGTCTGATGTCTGACGTCTGATCTCTGATATCTGACCTAGTGGTCCTTGTCGCCGCCGCCTTCTTTGGCGGTGAAGTAGAAGGTCTTCGACTCGCCGGTGCTCGCCTTGACCAGGACCTCGAACTTCTCACCGAGCGGTGCGGACTCGAAGTAGACCTTGAGTTCCCACCAGCCGTCTCCGTTGGCGGTCGTTGCGCCTGACCCGTACGGAGAGGTCACGGAGATCTCGGTGCCGGGGGCTGCCTTGCCGTAGAAGATGTCGTACGGGACCTCGTCGTCGCACCAGCCGTACTTCTGTTTCGCCCAGAAGTCGTGGTGGTCTTCGTCGCTCACGAGGTAGACCTTGACGGAGGCCTTGGTCTTGTTGCCATCTCCGTCGATGGCCTTGAACCAGAGCTCGTTCCATCCGGGCTTGAGTTTGACCTCGATCTTCCAGTCGTCACCGTCGACCTGTGCCTTCTGGTCGCCGTAGTAGACCTTCGACCCGGGGGTCACGGTCCCGGTGACCAGGATCCACTCGTCATCGGTCTCGCTCTTGTGCTTCGGAGAGGTGATGGAGAACTTCGGTCCTTCGGGCTTCTCGTCTTCCTTTTCCTTGCGGAAGATCTCGAGGACCGCCGTTGACTCGTTGCCGGCGGCATCGAGTGCAACGAACTTCAGCGTGTTCGCACCGAGCGCGAGCTCCGCCTTCAGCTCCCACTTCTCGCCGTCGACGGTCGCCTCGGTGTCACCGAGGAAGACCTTGGAACCTTCTTCGACTACACCGCGCACGATGATGACGCTGTAGGTGGTGTGCGAGCCATTCTTCGGAGACGTGATCTCGAACTCGGGGCCCTCGGTGTCGGGGGCGTCGTACCAGAGGTGGAGACCGACCTTGGTGTAGTGGCCCTCCGTGTCGAACGCCTTGAAGAACAGAGCGTTCTTACCCGGCTTCAATTCGACGGTCAGGCTCCAGTTCTCACCTTCCTGGGTGGCCTGCTTGTCGCCGAGGAACACGAGAGCGTCTGCGTCGGTCGTTCCGGTGACTTCGACGGTTGGAACGTCGAAGTGCGCTCTGTCGTCAGGGCTCGTGATCGTGAGCGATGGGCCCTCGGGCTTGTCCTTGGGCGGCTCTTCGTTGCCATGCTCGACGGTGTCGCTCGCCGTGTTCGTCGCAGGGGCGGCAGCCGCCTCAAGTGGAGCTTCGGTCGTCGTCGACGTCTGCGCCGGGGGCTCGGTCACCTGGTCGGCCGGACCGGTGGTCGACAACGCGGCGATCGCCGCGCCACCGAGGAACACCATTGCGAAGGCTGCAAGTGCCACGAGGAGAGGTTTGCGGTTCATATCTTCCTGATCCCTTCATTCGGACGATGCCTTCCCATGCCCGTCGCCCTACCCGTAACACGCAGCAGACAGCGTCTGGGTTTATCGAGGCTCCTAGGTCGGGCGAATCAGAACCGACGATCTCCGATCTCCGATCTCCGATCTCCGACCCTGGATTGTCGGATGTCGGATGTCGGATGTCGGATGTCGGACAGTCGGACTGAGGGCTCAGGGCTCGCGGCTCAACAACCGATAAACCTCGGACAGGGCTGCTGCGAGTAACGAGTAACACGCATGACCGCACGTTCGACGAACCAAGTGCCGGGAACGGTGCCAGTCGACGAGAGAATCGATGATTCGCTCGTGCCTGTCGTACGCGCCATCGAGCCGTTCGAAGCGTTCTACGCACGAGAGTTCCGGTCGGTCGTCGGTCTTGCGTACGCACTCTCAGGGAGCAGGTCCGGTGCAGAAGATCTGGCGCAGGAAGCGTTCATCGCAGCCCACAAGAAGTGGGACAAGATCGGCGCGTACGACAAGCCCGAAGCCTGGGTCCGCCGCGTGGTATCGAACCTGTCAGTGTCCCGACTGCGTCGCAAGGCCAGCGAGATGAAAGCGATGACCAGGCTCGCCGGGCAACGCGACGACAGAACGGTCCTGGACGAATTGCCAGCAGAAGCGGAGCACTTCTGGCGTGAGGTGCGTCGTCTTCCCACACGACAGGCTCAGGCGGTTGCGCTCCACTACCTGGAGGACATGTCTGTGGCGGACATCGCCGACGTGCTCGAATGCAGCCCGAACACGGTGAAGGTCCACCTGCACAAAGGTCGAGGCAAGCTCGCCGAGCGTCTACAGGTCGAGGAGGGAGGGGCACGATGACCACACTCGATGCCGTCGCACGGCGGTCCGCTTCAGCGATCGAGACGTCTGTCGCCGCCGTCCCGGTACCGCCGGTCTCCACCGTATCCGGTCTCCTGCCGTGGGCCGCTCTTCGTGCAGCCGCCGGATACACACTCGCAGGCGCCGCTGGTGTCGTGATCGCCATCGTTGCGCTGTTGGCGATCTCGCCGACCACAGAAGACGTCACCGATCCGACCGTTCCACCCACCACCGTGAGTACGACGACCGCACCGGTCCCGTCGACGACACCCGTGTCGGTTCCGGTGATCCCCGTCGTTCCTGTCGACCCTGACGGAGATGGCACGGGTGGCTCGGATGCTCCGTCCATCGCATTGGTCATCGTCTCACCGGAAGACGGTGCGACGTTCAACTCGGGCTCGATCGATGTCACGGGTGTTGCAACCCCGAATTCGACCGTCAGCGGGCCCGACGGATCGGCCACGGTCGCTGCCGACGACGGGTTGTGGTCGCTCACGGTGCCGATCGCCGTGGGAGACAATCGGTTGAAGTTCTCCGCGACCAACGACACGGGGACCGCCGTTGCGTATCTCAGTGTCCAGCGCACGCCCCCTCCGACGACCACGACGACCACCAAACCGAAACCGACCACGACGACGACCGAAGCCGCAGCGTGGGAGTTCACAGCGCACAACACCTATGGGACATGTGCGGAAGACCCGCCGTACGACATCTACTACGGGACCGGCAAACCGGGAACGGAGATCACGATCACGAGCGAGCACGGCGGCGGCAGCACGGTCGTGGAGGGTGACGGGACATGGTCGCTCAAGGTCTTCTTCCCTGACGCACCGTTGAACGTGAAGTTCACGGTCAAGGTCTACGACTTCACTGGGGCAAAGAAGACGTTCGACTTCAAGCACACCGAGTAGTCCGCACGTAGCGTTCGCTACAGTGCCGCAAATGCAATGGCCTTTGGTAGGGCGCTCGAACGAGCTGGCAGAAGTCGCGTCGGCCCTCGATGAGGGACTCGGAATCGTCCTTCTCGGTTCGGCCGGTGTCGGGAAGAGCTCAGTCCTCGACGAGGCCTGTGGGGCAGCGGAGAACGTCGGGATGGTGGTCCTGCGCGTCCGGGCATCCGAGGCGTCGTCATCGGTTCCGTTCGGTGCGTTCGTCGAGCTGCTTCCGGCGTCGCCCACTCCCGATCGGCTTGCGATGCTCCACAGCGCCCTGGGTTCGCTTGAGTCGATGTTTGCGTCCGCCGTCGGGTTGATCGCGGTCGATGATGCTCACCATCTCGACCCCCTGTCCGTTGCGTTCGTTCTGATGGCGGCGCAACGCGAGAACGTGCGGCTTGCGTTCACGGTCCGATCGGGCGAACCCGTGGCGGAGGACCTTGTTTCCCTCTGGAGCACCGGACGGCTCCGCCGCATCGACCTTCGACCGCTCCGACCGGACGAGGTGTCCTCGCTCATCGCGTCGGTCGCTCCGGGCTTGCCCGAATCCACTGCGACCGATCTAGCACTCGTTGCCGATGGCAACCCCCTCGTGTTGCGTGAACTCGTCGCAGCGATCGACTCGGGGCCCCGACCTGTCGAATCCGTGGCTGCGGCACTCGACTCTCCGCGCCTCGCCGACTTGGTGTCGGCACGCCTGAATCGGCTCGATGGCCCCGCCCGTGCGGCGATGGATGTTGTCGCCGTCGGCAACCCGTTGCCGCGGTCGCTCGCTGAATCGGCGATCGACAACGGGCACCTTGGAACACTCGAGAGCCTTGGATTCGTAGAGGTCGGAGCGTCGGTACGGCCGTCCCACCCGTTGTACGGTGAGATCCTGATCAGGCACCTGACGGAGGTGCGCCGTCGAAACGCGCTCCGTGCTTTGGTGCTGGCGGGCACGGGAGGGACAGGGAACGAAGACCTCGATCGGTTGCGTCTCGCTGTTTGGCAGCTTGAGAGTGGATCGATCGTCGACCCCTCGGTCGCAGCCGAGGGCGCAAGCCTTGCACTGACGCGCCACGAGCCCGAGCTGGCGCTGTCGCTCGCGAAGTCGGTCAGCGACGACGCAAGAGCTCGCGTCGTCATCGGACGTGCCCTGAACTACCAACAACGCTACGACGAAGCGGAGCGGGTGTTCTCCGGGCTGGACCGTGATCTCGCCAACGATCCCGACGACGCCGTCCACGCTGAGCTCGTCTCGGCGCGCGCACAGAACCTGGCGTTCGGACTCGGTCGCATCGATGACGCCTCAACACTCCTCGAAGGCGCAATCGATGCGCTCGGAGACCACGCTGCGGTCGCACGACTGCGAAACGAACACTCGGTCGTGCGTGCGGCCGCTGGCGATCTGACCGGAGCGATCGCTGACTGCACGGCGGTCGTAGAAGACTCGGCTGCGGGGGACATCGAACGATGCACTGCGTTCGTAACACTGTCTGTTGCCCAGACGATGATCGGTGACGCCGAGGGGACGCTTGGGTTCGCTGACGAAGCGCTCGCCCTTGCGGCGCGATCGGCCAATGACCTTCCGTTTGCCTTCGGTCAGATCGGAATCATGGTGTCGATCGCTCACATGGGGGCGCTCCAACTGCGGGAGAGCGATGCGATGCTTCGGAACGCTTTGGGACAGGCGGAGGGTGCGGCCACGCCCATGCTGATGGTCACGCACATCACGATGGCGGATCTCAACGGTTCGGTGGAAACTGGTGCCCAGATGGCGAGGGAGGCGACCAACGCGTTTGCCGCGGCAGATCCGTTCAGCATGTCTCCCATGGCGGAAGGGCTCGAGCGTGCGCTTCATGCGATGTCCGGGAAACCACCCAGCCAGCAGCCTCTCCGACCGGACCCTCCGGGCACACCCGCTCGCATCGCCATCTGGACGGGGCGGGGGCGGGCGTGGTCGATGTGGGCCGACGGCGATGTGGATGCGGCTGTCGAGGAACTCCTCGTCACCGCCGACATCTGCATAGCTGCTGACCACTTCCTGTGGGCGGCGCGGGCCTACTACGACGTTCTTCGTATGGGGAGAGCCGAGACCGTTGCCGACCAGCTGACGTCGCTCAGTGCGCAGACCGATTCGCCGCTCATCGATGGCATGGCGGCGCATGCAACCGCCCTCGTCGAATCGGACGCAGCTGCTGCGGAACGTGTTGCTCGGCGGTTCGTTGCAAGTGGGGCCTACCTGATCGGTGCAGAGGCGTTCGCCGATGCGGCGCATCTGTACGCCCTCGCGGGGGACACAAGAAATGCGGCACATGCCGACCTCGCTGCGGCTGCGGCGAAGCGGTGTTGCGAGGCGGTCAAGACACCAGCGGCGGCACGCGAACCGAACGTTCTCACCGATCGCGAGTTGGAGATCGCTCTGGATGCAGCCGAGGGCGCCCAGAGCCGTGATATCGCCGAATCACGATTCATCTCACCGCGCACGGTGGACAACCATCTCTCGTCCGTCTATCGGAAACTCGGAATCGCCGGTCGCGACGAGCTGGCAAGGCTGCAACTCGCGGCTGGCTA
>JAUIIM010000145.1 GCA_030431785.1 Acidimicrobiia bacterium
ACGAGGCGTTCGAGGTTGATGCTCCGGAGCCGGGTGAGCGTGTTCTGGTGGTGATCGAGGATGGGCAGATCGCCGATGTCAGCGTGCTGTCCCACACCGAGGTCAACACCCAGTTCGGGCCCTAGCCTTCGCTACTGACAGCACTGCACCTGGTTGTCGGTTCTTGACCCTTGCTTCTTGGCTCTCCCTCTAGGCTGACCCAATGTCTGCTGACGTCCTGACCTTCGTCCTGCTTGCGATCGGGTTGATCGGGAGTGCGGACTTCTTCGGGGGTCTTGCGTCGCGTCGCACCAATCCGTTCACCGTCGCGGCGGTGTCCCAGTGGGTGGGCGTCCCGTTCATCGCGGTGGTTGCGCTGTTCATGGGGAGCGACTTCATCGCCCGGGACGTGGCGTTCGGAGCGCTTGCCGGGCTCGGTTCTGCGATCGGTGTGCTCGCCCTCTATCGGGGCTTCGCCGTCGGATCAGTCGGAATCGTCGCTCCCGTTGCGGCGACGGTTGCAGCGATCGTGCCGATCGTCGTCGGGTTGCTAGCGGGTGAGCGGCCGTCGACCCTCGTCGCCGCCGGGTTGGTACTCGGTGTTCTGTCGGTGATACTCGTCGGGTACTTGCCGGGCAACGGATCGCTGTCGCTCACCTCGGTCCTGCACGGTGTCGTGTCGGGTCTGGGATTCGGAGGCATGGTCCTCGCATATGCCGCCACTTCGGAGGCATCGGGGATCGCTCCCGCGGTGTCGGGCCGCATCGCTGCGGCGACCGTCGCCAGCCTTGCGGTGATCGTCATCCGGGCATCACATCGGGTGCCGCGCAACGCATGGCTCGGCACCTTCCTGGCCGGTGCTCTCGCCGGGATCGGAATGGGGTTCTTCGTGTCGGCGTCGCAGCAGGGTGAGCTGATCATCGTCGGAATGGCGGTCGCTCTGTTCCCAGCGGTCACTGTCATCCTCGCCCGTCTGTTCCTCGATGATCACCTCGTCCTCTCCCAATGGATCGGCCTCGCCGCCGCAGTCCTCGCCGTGACGATGATTTCCGTTGGTTAGCCGTGAACCTCGCTGCGCTCGGTGACGAAGGACCGGTCGCTCCGCTCCCTCTAGGACAAAGGTAGAAGGTACGGGTCCTCCTACCTCCTACCTTCTACCTTCTACCTTCTACTTCTCGGCACGTAGTCTCCATAGATGCCCCAAGACGCGCGCACGGTGCAACGGACCTACCTCACGCTGACCACGTTGTCGACGCTCGCTGCATCATTCATCTGGGGAGTGAACACGTTGTTCCTCCTGGATGCGGGACTGTCGAACACCGAAGCGTTCGCCGCCAATGCCTTCTTCACGGCAGGGATGATGGTGTTCGAGGTGCCGACGGGCGTGGTCGCTGACGTTCGGGGTCGGAAGCTGTCGTATCTCCTGGGTGCCGGAACGCTGCTGGTGTCCACGCTCCTGTACTTGTACATGTGGCAGGTACAGGCACCCTTCTGGGCGTGGGCGATCGCCTCGGCGCTGATCGGTCTCGGGTTCACGTTCTTCTCCGGCGCCGTGGAGGCATGGCTGGTCGATGCGCTCGCCGCCACGGGGTACGACGGTCCTCTCGACGGTGTGTTCGGCAAGGCGCAGGTCGCTGCCGGTGCGTCGATGTTGGCCGGTTCCGTCGCCGGTGGCTACATCGCCCAGGCGACGAACCTCGGTGTGCCGTACATCGTGCGGTGCGTCTTCCTCCTCCTCACGTTTGTGGTCGCTGCGTTCCTGATGAAGGATCTCGGCTTCACCCCGGAACGGTCGAAAGGCCCCGTCACCGAGGTGAAGCGTGTGTTTCATGCTTCGATCGACAGTGGTTGGCGGAATCGCCCGGTGCGTTGGCTGATGCTGTCCGCCCCGTTCATCTCAGGAGTGGGCGTATACGTGTTCTACGCGATGCAGCCGTACCTGCTGGAGCTGCACGGCGACCCGGAGGCCTACGGCATCGCAGGGCTCGCCGCAGCGATCGTCGCCGGTGCCCAGATTGTCGGCGGACTGACCGTTCCTGCAGTTCGCAAGGCGTTCCGCTATCGAACGCATGCACTCATCGCCGCCGGGTTCGTGAACGTCGCAGCACTTGTCTTCATCGGTCTGACATCGAGCCTCACGATGGCGATCGGTCTACTCGTCGTGTGGGGTCTCGTCGGCGCTGCCAGCATGCCCATTCGGCAGACCTACATCAACGGACTGATCCCGTCCTCGCAACGCGCCACCGTGCTCTCTTTCGATTCCTTGATGGGTTCAGCGGGAGGCGTCGTCGCCCAACCTGTGTTGGGTCGGGCGGCCGACGTATGGAGCTACTCGACGTCCTACCTGATCGCCGCGGCGATGCAGGCGCTGGCGATCCCGTTCCTGTTGAAGGCACGGTTCGAGCATGCGGTGTCGGACCCGACGTCCCGCCTCCCCGAAGAGCCGCGTGTCGATGGGACCTCCGAACCGAACGCCCAGTAGATTGAGCCGAGACGGAAAGGACTGGCCGAGATGGCTGATGAACAGAACCCCGCAGTACCTGCCGACGAGAGTGGCGTCGCCTCCTATGCGAGCGAAGAGATCAAAGAGATCGACATCGATGGCGATGGCGTACCCGACGGCTACCGCGTGACGCGCACCGAGGTGACGGAGACTGACCTCGACGGTGATGGTGTCGCTGACATCGTGGAGACCGTGACCACGGAAGAGACGATCGTCGATGTGGACGGTGACGGGATCCCGGATGTGGTATCGACCGTGGAGACGTCGGAGGTAGCGATGGATGTTGATGGCGACGGTGTGGCCGACTCGGTCGACATCACCGAGGTTCGTACTGTCGGTCACGATGTCGACGGTGACGGGGCACCTGACGTCACACGCACGGACGTCGTCACGGCGTCGGCGATCGATCCGGACGAAGACGGTGAGTTCCAGGATGTCGAAGTCGACGGAGCTCGTCTCTACGGACTCGACACGACCGGCGACGGTCAACTCGACGAAGTCGTCGTCGAAGAACTCGACGTCGAAGTAGCCGACGAGTAGGAAGTACTCAGTACAAAGTACACAGATCAGCGAACGGGACAAGGTACACAGATCAGCGGACGGGCTGTGTACTGCGTACTTCGTACTGTGTACTCGGCGCCGTAGGCGCCGCTAGCAGACCGGCCTGACTGTCGGGTAGGGGTTGACGTAGATCCCACCTGCGATCATGCCGAGGTGGAGATGGGCAACCGTGGTGTTGCCGGATGTTCCGACGTACCCGATGACCTGACCCTTGGCCACCCGTTGCCCGTTCGAGAGCCCGCTCGGCCACTGTGAAAGGTGGGCGTAGTAGTACGTCACGCCATCGTCGCCGTAGACATAGGTCTGTCTGCCGCCGAGGCTGTGCGTGTTGAGACGGACCGTTCCCGAGTTCATGGCGACCAACGGAGTGTTGTACGCAGCCATGATGTCGGTTCCCTTGTGGGTCCGTCCGCCGGATCGTGGG
>JAUIIM010000146.1 GCA_030431785.1 Acidimicrobiia bacterium
TCGCACCGAATCCGATCGTCCGTCCAGTAGTCGGATCGGATACGGACCGATCGTCGAGTCCGTCGAAGGGAGGCCCGTCGCTCCCGGTGCCCGTAGGCATCCCTGCGATCGTCGCGGGAGGAGGAGTACTCGCCATCGGAACGACCCGTCGACGTCGCACCGATCCCCTCGTCGTCGTGGTCCATGGCGACGGTGGCTCCCCCGACGACTTCGACTACCTCACGGCGACCATGGGTATCCCACCCGACCGTGTCGTCGCATTCGACTACAGCTCCGTGGACGGCGGCTCGTCTTCGACCGACTCCTCCCATTCGGTGCGAACGACCGATGCCGCACAACAACTCGATGCCATGATCCGCAGTCTGTCGGAGGACAACGCAAACATCTACTCCATCCATCACTCACGAGGTGGCGCAGTCGGGGCTGAGATGATCGCCGACCTGGATGAGGGAGTACGCCCTCCGATCGATGGGTATCGAGGAGCGGCGCTGTTGGATCCGGCGATCAGCTCCGGCGTCCTGGGGGCGGTCCAGTCGCTCTCGGGAACCGATGCCCTCCCGATCACCTGGATACCCGACGACGGCGGCTTCGATCCGATCCGTGGCCAGGGACCAGATCGCCGCGACATACGTACCAACCTCGGCGAAGCTTCAGGGATCGAAGTCGTGACGATCCGCAACACCGATGCAGTCCTCCCCAACTTCTGGGATCGTCCGGAGGGGCTTCGGGTCTATGACCTGCCGGACAACCGGCCGTCAGCGATCTGGTACGGCCTCGTCAATCCGTTGTTCGGGATGTTCCGTAGTCGCCAGGCGCACGCATCAGTCCTCGTCAGCCCCGATGTCGCCGACTGCCTCGGTCGCGAGGTGGCTGCACCGGGAACATGTACCGGCCTCGGGCCGAGCAAGCAGTACGTGTCGCGGAAGTCGACCGGTGGGGGCACCGGCAGCGGGGGCTAGCCGAGGATCTCTTTGGCGACCGCGATATCGAGATCGATCTGTTTCACCAGCGCATCGGCAGAGGTGAAACGTTGCTCGTTGCGGATGCGATCGATGAAGGAGACGCGAACGGTCTTGTCGTAAAGGTCTATTTCCTGATCGTAGAGATGGACCTCGATGGTCTCTTCCCCACCACCGAACGTCGGGCGCGTTCCGACGTTCGACACACCGTCGATCGAGACGCCGTCCACCATGCAGCGCACGGCATAGACGCCACCCGCCGGGCGAACCAGACCCTCCGGCATCGTGATGTTCGCCGTCGGGTACCCGATCGTCCTCCCCCGCCCGTCACCGGGTACGACCCGACCTTCGATGGCGAACGGTCGTCCGAGCATCCGGGCCGCAAGCCCGACGGACCCGGCGGCGACCGCCGACCGGATCGACGACGAACGGACCTCGGTTCCGTGCAGGTTCACGATCTGCGTTTCGATCACCTCGAAGCCGTAGTCCTGCCCGGCGAGACGTAGTGTGTCGACCGTTCCCTGCGCCTCGAAACCGAAACGGAACCCGGCCCCTACGGCGACGAGGCAGGCCTTCAACCCGCCGGCGACGTAGCGATCGATGAACGTATCCGGGGACATGTGACGGACTTCCTCATCGAAGTCGATCACGGCGACAGCGTCGACACCAGCTTCACCGAGGAGTTCGATCCTGCGATCGAGGGTTGTCAGCTGTGGCGGCGCTTCCCGGCTGCCGACGACGGACTCCGGATGGGTACCGAAGGTGAGGGCGCAGATCTTCGAACCATCCGCAGACTTCCGCAAGGCATCGAACACGGCAACGTGCCCACGGTGAACACCGTCGAACACACCGATCGCGACGGCGTACTCGATGCCCTCCATGTTCCAAACGGACGGCTGACCCGTATATACGTCCACGCTCACTGTTGCACCACGACCTCAGGGACCAATTGCTGTTGGTCACGACGGTACACCGCCAAGAGACGCTGATTGGCATCCACGACTCTCACGAGGGCACCGTCGTCCAATTCCGACGCGATCTCGTTGGCGAGCCGGACACCGTTGCGCACCTTGAACGCCGTTGCGTCGTCGACCGTGAACAGCGGTAGCGACGCCAAGGCCTCATTCGGGTCGACGACGATTTCATCGAGAGTTCCTGCCGTTGCGCTCTCCACGACCGACTCGACCGAAACCGCACGTCCGACATCGAGGGAGCCGTTGCGTACTCGTCGCAGCGCAGTGAGGTGTGCTCGCCCACCGAGGGCTCGTGCGATGTCGTCCCCGAGGGTGCGCACATAGGTACCGGTAGAGCACACGACGCGGAAGGTGACCTCGGGATAGTCCGACGGAGCAAAGTCGGTCAGTTCGAACTCATGGATGGTGACCGGACGTGCTTCCCGCTCCACGACTTCACCCCGCCTCGCCATCTCATAGAGACGCTGGCCCTCCACCTTTCGTGCAGAGACCATCGGCGGCACCTGGTGGATGACACCAATAAATCGCTGCATCGCTTCGCGGACTTGGTCCTCATCGACCGGCATGGGATCGCGCGAGATGATCGAACCGTCGGCATCGAGCGAATCTGTTGCGACGCCCAGCTGCGCGGTCGCGACGTACTCCTTCTCGGCGCCCTGGATGAAGCGGAGGAGACGAGTACCCCCGTTGCCGAAACCGATGACCAGCAAGCCCGTCGCCATCGGATCGAGGGTCCCAGCGTGACCGACCTTGCCGTCGAGATGCCGTCGGAGACGTGCCACGACGTCATGGGACGTCCACTCCTGCTCCTTGTCGACGAGGAGGAATCCCGGCCCAGCCATCAGCCCAACGCGGCGCGGATCGAGGCGATGACCTCCGTCGGCGGAGCTGTGGTCGTGAACCCTGCTGCATTGTGATGTCCCCCACCGTCGAATTGCCCAGCGATCGCGGCAACGTCGATGCGCCCTCGAGAACGGAGGCTTCCCTTCCACACACCGGGCTTGGATTCCTTCAACAGACAAGCAACATCGGTGCCTCGGGCCATACGAACCAGATCGATGAGATCGTCCACCTGGTGATAGGCAACGCCTGCTTCCTCGAGATCGGCGATCGACATCATCGACCACACGAACTGGCGCTCCTCGTCGAGCTCTGCCCGAGCGAGCACGTTGGATGCGACCTTGTAGTAGCCGAACTCCTGTTCCTCAAACAGCTTCTGACCGATCCGGTCGGGCTCGACGCCCGCTGCGAGGAGCTCTCCGGCGATCCGGTGCGTCTCCGGGGAGGTCGACGAGTACTGGAATCGCCCCGTGTCCGTGACGAGACCGGTGTAGAGCGCGGTGGCGACTTCCCGGGTCACGGGCCAGTCAAGTTGTCTGATGACGCGGTACACCATCTCCGTGGTCGCTGCGGCGGATCGATCGATGTAGAGGACGTCGCCCCAAGCACCGTCGGATATGTGATGGTCGATGACGAGCAGACGTCGTGCCTTACCCATTGCACCCGCAAGCGCTCCGACACGGGAG
>JAUIIM010000031.1 GCA_030431785.1 Acidimicrobiia bacterium
CGTTGCGACGGACGTTGCCGATGCACGAAACTGATCGACGTTCAGGATGAGGATCAGAGCCGGGACGATGACGACACCTCCGCCGATCCCCAAGAGACCAGAGAGAAACCCGGCCACTAGGCCTATCGCCACGGCCTTCGGCCATTGTTCCCTCATCGTCGACAATCTAACAGGGCCGCTAACGGCAGCAGCTTGTAGGCTTTCGGGCATGTCCCGGCTTCCCATGTTCAGTCTGTGTATCGCGTTCGCGCTTGCGATGACCGCATGTTCATCGGGTGCGACCGACACGACCTCGCCGCACACCACGGCAGAAGGAGCGGTGGTTTCGTGGATCGAGGCGGTGGATGCCGGGGCGACCGAAGAGGCGTCGGTGTCCGTCCATCCCGAGACGCTGGCGCTCATCTATGCCATCGAGAACGACGTGTCCGAGGGCGATCTCGCCGACTACCTGTCCCATGGCGTCCCGTTGGATGTCCAATCGTCGTACTGGGAGTCGTTCAAGACCGGCTTCAGCGACTTTGCGGATGCTCCGCTCTCGACGCTCTCCGTCGGGGCGGCCGAGGAGTATGTGAGCGAAGGCCAGACATTCGCCTCCGTACCGGTTGCGAATGGCACCGGAGGTTCGAGCGTCATCATCGTCCGGCAACGGCCCGACATGACGTGGGAAGTCGACCTGGTCGCCACCCTCGGTGACGGGTTCACGACGCTGCTCCTTGACCGCTTCGAGATGCTCGGCGACGGCCCATCGGCAGACCGAATCCGCATCGCCTACGTCGAAGTGGTGGAACCTGCGATGTGGGCAGCGATGGCTAACGGTTCGTTCGGCGATGCGTTCACCCGTGGCGCACTGTCCTTGATCGACGCGATTGGTGGGGCCGACATCGAGGGCTAGAGTCCTCGAAGCTCGGGAAGCACCTCGGACCCGAGCATCGCGATCGTCTCTTCTTGGTTCGTGGATGTCGTCTGGATGGCAACGATGTCTGCTCCGACGGCGGTGATCAACGGGGCATACACATCGACGTAGTCGCTCGCCGTGTGCACGTGGCTGTACAGGTCGAGGATCTCATCGCGGTCCATCTCGTCTGCCCGTACACGGAGCTCCATCGGGTCGACCGCCTCGAGTCGGCCGGGGGCACGCAGACCTCGCCAGGCTCCCAAGGTGGTCCATGCCTCTTCCCGGTTCGCAGCACGGATCGACCAGCGCGAAGCGAGGATCGTCGGTGCAGGACGTCCCGCTTCCTCGGCGGCAGCTCTCGCCGGATCGATCACCCGCTCGAAGGTGACCTCCGGTTGCTTCACCGAGGTGATGATGCCTTCGGCCTTGCGGGCAGCGAGTTGTGACGACTTCGGACCGCCCGCTGCCATGAAGATCGGAAGATCGTGGACCGGCGGACTGTAGAGCTTTGCACGATCGGTGATGTACCAATCACCCTCGTAGGTGAGCTTCTCACCATCGAGAAGCCGACGCATGATGTCCAACGCCTCCGACATCCGTGCTGCCCGTTCGGCGTACTTCGGGAACTCATACCCCAACGGTCCCTCGTTGAGGTTCTCGCCGGTTCCGACCCCGAGATTGAACCGACCATCGCTGAGCCGATCCAGGGTCGCCGCGGCCTGGGCGACGACGGCAGGGTGGAAGCGCCACAGGGGAGTCGTGACCCCGGTGGTGAACTGGACGCGTTCGGTGGCTTGTGCCATAGCGGCGATGGTCGAGAAGGCGAACCCGGATGCTCCGAGATCGTCCACCCACGGATGGAAGTGCTCGGACACGAGAATCATGTCGAATCCGGCCTCTTCGGCGAGGACCGCATGGCGAACCAAATCTTCGGGTTGGAACTGTTCGTGGCCGGCGAAGTATGCGAAACGGGTCATGCCCCGACGATAGGAGGGTTCTGGGGGCGAAGAACCGACGACTGGGGCCTGAGCCGAGGGCCGATGAAGTCTCGATCACGGCTCACGCCTCACGGCTCACGGTGCGAGCGAATGCGATCTCTGTAAATCCTTGGGAAACCCTTTGTCAAGCGCGAAAGTCATACCTGCAATCGTCCACGTGGAGGAGATCCATGCCGTTGTACACCCGCAAACTCGTCGCCGAGCTCCTTGGCTCCTATGCCCTGTTGACCTTCGGTGGTCTCGCCATCTTTGCCGCCAATGGTGCCGGTGAAGTGATTCCGGGCCAGGGTTCGCCGCTCATCGTGATCGCACTAGGTTTCGGTCTCGCGTTGCTCATCGGTCTGTACTCGTTCGGTGAGGTGTCCGGCGGGCATTTCAACCCGGCAGTGAGCCTCGGAGCGCTGATCGACAAGCGAATCGATGCTTCGACGTTCGTGATGTACGTGGTCGCACAGGTGGCGGGAGCAGTGCTCGGCGGTCTTACGCTGGCTGCTGCCATCTCCAAGAACTTCGTGGCCACCACGGCCACGGTTCCCGGTCTCGGAGTTTCCGATATCAACGCGTTCCTGCTGGAGGTCCTCTTGACGGCCTTCTTCGTCTCGGTGATCCTCGCGGTGACGAAGAGCAAGGGATTCGGAGCAACGGCGCTTCTTGCGATTTCGCTTGCACTCGTCGGGATTCACCTTGCCGGTGTGACCCTCACCGGTGCATCGGTGAACCCCGCTCGGACCTTGGGTTCGGCGCTCGTCGGAGGAGAGTTCACGTCGATCTGGGTCTACCTGACGGCTCCGTTCGTCGGTGGCTTCATCGGCTGGGCGTTCTACAAACTGACGACCTACGACGTCGAGGGCTGACACAGCGATCAATTCTGATGAGAAGAGGGGCTGCCGATCGGCAGCCCCTCTTCTTCGTTCTGATCGAGCCGGGGTGTAAGCCGGATTCTGTCGTGGACGGTCATCTGTCTGCGATCGCCGTTGCCGGTCGACCTGGTGCGACCTACCCGGAGCGTGGCGGGCGGGCAGCCCTGCTCCTGCTCGGTCTTGCTCCTGACGGGGTTTACCTAGCCACGTCGGTCACCCGTCGTGCTGGTGGGCTCTTACCCCACCGTTTCACCCTTGCCTGTGGCTCCGTCTCCGTTGCCCATCGGCGGTCTGCTCTCTGTTGCACTGTCCATCGGGTCGCCCCGCCTGGGTGTTACCCAGCGTCATGCCCTGTGGAGTCCGGACTTTCCTCGATCGGATACCCGATCGCGACCGTCTCCCCGGCTCGATCCCAGAACGGTAGCGCCCGCCGGGCGTGGTGCGCGTCAGGAATCTCGGCGGCCATATCCGATCGTGCCGCCGATTGGTCCGATGATGGCCGCGGCCGTGCCGAACACGAGCAGCCACACGATCGGGACGGAACCGCCGGTCACGGTCACGAGGGACATCACGAAGAACAGCCCCATTGCTGCGATCCCTCCGCTGAGCCGGGCGTCGGCGAGTGAGAAGCGACCAGCAACTACACCGGCGATGAAGTATCCGATCGCAACGATGCCGATCTGTACTGCCGCATTCTCTCCGAGCCCGAACAGGATGACGAAGAGCACAAGGCTGCTGAAGAGTCCCGCTCCGGCGCCGAATCCAATCGCTGCCCAGTTGAGATGGCGAAATGGCATGGGGGAGAGAGTAGGCGCAACGGTGGCCCGTCGTCGGACCCGGTCCTCAGGCGCTGCGGGCCAGCTTTCGTCGCTGGCGTTCGGTCGTCCCGCCCCATACACCGAACCGTTCGTTGGTCTCGAGGGCGTGTTCCAGGCAGTCGTCCTTGACCGGGCAGATCTCGCAGATCGCAAGAGCTGCCTGCTCCTCGGCACGGTTCTGCGGAAAGAACGACATGGTCGTCTCGTTCTTGCAGGCCGCATAGACGGCCCATGGGCGTTCGTCCAAGATCGGCGCCATGAGGAGTTCGAACTCGGAGGTCTCGTCGATGGTGTTCATGTTTGGGTCCTTGATCGTGTCGTTGGGGCCGTGTCCGGCATCAATAAGACGCTCAAATGACACAAATTGGTTCCCTTCATCGGTGTCGACCCTGACTGCTGGCCTGACCGCTGGTTCGAACGCCCACTGGGTATGGCTACAGTTCTCGAATGCCCTCCTTCTCTTGGCCAGACGTACTCGATCCCATCACACGAGGCGAAGATCTCGACCGTTCCGCGGCGCGCGCAGCGCTGAACGAGGTGATGTCGGGTCGCGCAACCGATGCACAGATCAGTGCTCTGATCGTCGCCCTCCGAACGAAGGGCGAGTCCCCGACCGAGCTCGCCGGCATGGTGGACGGGATGATGGACAACGCCGTGACGGTCGACTTCTCTGAGCCCGTGGTCGACATCGTCGGAACCGGTGGAGACGGCTTCGGGACGTTCAACGTCTCCACGACCGCGTCGTTCATCGCAGCAGGAGCGGGAGTGCTCGTCGCCAAGCACGGTAACCGTGCCGCATCGTCGCCGACGGGGTCTGCCGACCTGCTCGAAGCCTTGGGCTTCGATCTCGAAGTGCCGCCCGAGGTGACCAGGTCGATGGTCGAAGAGACCGGGTTCGGGTTCTTCTTTGCTCGCCAATACCACCCAGCGATGCGACATGTCGGCCCGGTCCGTTCGGAACTCGGCATCCGCACTCTCTTCAACTTCCTCGGTCCATTGTGCAATCCGGCCCTCGCACGGATGTGTGTCGGAACCTCGGACCCAGCCCTGGCGCGGAAGATGATCGACGTCCTCAACGAACGGGGAGTCGATCGCGGCTTCGTGGTACACGGCGAGGATGGGATGGATGAGGTATCGATCTCAGCACCGACGCGAATTCATCGCCTCATCGACGGTGAGGTCACCGAGGCCGAGTTCACTCCGGAGGACTTTGGCGTGCCTCGGGCACCCGTGGCTGCGGTTGCGGGTGGTGATGCGAAGCGCAACATCGAGATCCTCCACGCTGTCCTCAGAGGCGATCTTGGGCCCCCACGCGACATCGCTGTCATCAACGCCGCTCCGGCGATCGTGCTCGCGGGTCTTGCCGATGGATTCGTCGATGCGGTTGGTCTGGCGACCGAATCGATCGACTCGGGGCGGGCGCGAGCTGCGCTCGACCATTCCTTACGAATGAATCAACAATCGCGCTGATCGCACGCCTATTCGGGTTCGTCGGGTACCGTTCCCACATGCCTACCCGCCGTTTCTCGATCGTCGCCCTCTCGTTGCTCGTCGCGCTCCTCGCGTCTGCTTGCGCAGGTGCGGCTTCGACGACGACCTCCGTCGCCTCTGCGGAGCCCGGATCAGCGAGCTCGTCGACCACGACGAGTGATGGAACGACGTCGACGACCAGTGAGGACATGGGCACGACGACCACGGGCGCCGCGGCCCCACCCGAGGGGCCGCCCGCACCCGACTTCACCCTGGCACTCGAATCCGGTGGATCGTTCACACTCTCGGAGGCACAGGACCCGGTCTACATGGTGTTCTGGGCCGAATGGTGACACACGTGTCAACGGGAGTTGCCCGTTGTCGACGCAGTCGCAAATGACTATCAGGACTCCGTCGAGTTCGTGGCGATCGCATGGAAGTCCGAGCTCGACCGAGCCCGTGAGCGGGCTGCCGAGCTGTTCACCGACAATCTGTCATGGGGTATCGGTGATCAGATCTTCGACCTCTATGGGATCCCGGGACAGCCGGCCTCAGTGATCGTCGTCGAGGGGGTCATCGTCGACTCTTGGTTCGGCGCCATCGATGCCGACGAACTCCGGACCCGACTCGATCGAGCCGTGTCGCTTGGCGCGTGACCACGAACCGATGACGACCGCGAGCCCCACGGCGGTGGCCAACGCATAGAACCATGTCGGACCACCGTCGATGGAGAGTTTCATCGGTTCCATCGCAAGACGGATCACCCCGACACCGGCCAGGGCGATACCGCTGGCCATCCCCACCGGAGGGCGTCTGGTCTGTTTCACCACGACGAGGCCGAACGCCACAGCCGCAAGCGCAAGGCACTCGTAGATCCCAACGGGATGTCGGGTGACGTCACTCCCGGACAGGGCGATCGCCCACGGCAGGTCGGAGGGAATGCCGAGGCAGGCATCGCCAACGAAACAGGATCCCTGCCATGCGGAGAGCGCAGCGACGGCTGCGGGTGCGACGGCGTCATAGGTCTGCCACAGATGGCGTCGTCCGAAGGACCCGAGCGTGACGACCGCGGTGACAGCCGCAGGCACCGTCGCAATGCCGGAGCGCACCAGCAGGATCTGTCCGGGGTCGGTCAGTGGGCTCACCCCTGCGTGAAGCATCGCTCCGATCCTTCCGACAAGGATCCCCAGTGCTCCAGCCGTCAGCGCAGCATCGAACAGATCTCTGGCGCACTCCACGGCGTTTCCTCGCTTGGCTTCCCATCGGAGCACCAGCCAGAGTGCACCCACGGCGAGGAAGGCGCGGATCAGGAGATCGAACGCCATCAGCGGGCGATCTCATCGAGATACGTCGCGAGCACCGGTTCGTCGACGACTCCCAACTGAATGTGGGCCACTGATCCGTCAGCGCGGTAGAAGAACGTGATCGGAACGCCACGCCCACCGCCGAGCTCGATAGGAATCTGTCCGTCGCGATCGGAAACGTGCTCGATGGGAGCATCCGACATGAACTCGGCGATGAAGGCAGCGGCATCTTCGCCGGAGTCCCGTACATTGAGTCCGACGAACTCGACCGCTGGATAGGCATGTGCCGCATTGTCAAGCAGTGGGGCCTCGGAACGACAAGGGATGCACCAGCTCGCCCAGACGTTGACGACGGTCGGTATCCCGTTGTCGATCAGCGCCTGCACCTCTGCAAAGGTGGTCTCCGGCGGAGGGCTGCCCACGGGGTCGGTCGTCTCCGGCGATGCGCACCCGACGACCATCAGGGCGATCGCTGCTGCGAGGATCGTCATGTTGCGAATCACAAGTGAAGCGTATCGCCGGTATGTGTGTCCAGTGTCGGCGCTGTCGTCCTGGGGCTAGAGCTGTCTCCACAAGGCATCGAGGAGGCGCTCGTTCTCGTGGGGTGCTCGTACGGTGAAACGGAGTCGGTCGCCGAGGGGACCGGCCGCATCGAACGCCCTCACGACCAGGCCGCTGGCCATCAGATTGTCAGCCGCAACATGCGCAGTCGGTCCGACCTCGACAAGGAGGAAATTCGTCGATGATGGCCGAACCCTGAGCCCGAGCTTGGTCAAGCCCTGGGCGAAACGCGTCCGTTCCTTGAGCAGACGCCCGACTCGGCGCTCCATGCGCTGGGGCTCCGACAAGGCGGCAGCTGCGATCTCGGCGGACATGGAGGAGATGCTTCCCGGTGGTCGAACGGCATCGAGGCTGTCGGCGAGTGACGTGGATGACAGAGAGAAGCCCACCCGTAGCCCGGCGAGGCCGAAGGCCTTCGACAACGTATGGCACACGATCACGTTGTCGTAGGTCGCGACGAATCGATCCCAACGGTCGCCAGCGAATTCCGCATAGGCGGCATCGATGACGACCACGCCGGATGCGTGCTCGATCACCTCAGCGAGGGCTCGGTCGTCGGTACGGTCGCCCGTCGGGTTGTTGGGTTCGCACAGCCAGACGACATCGGCGGTCTCGGCCGTCCGGAGCAGCTCCTCCATGGGGATCGAGAGATCGTGCGGGTCGCGTGGGATCCCGACAAAGTCGGCATCGAGTTGACGCGTAGCGATCTCGTACAGCGGATACGTGGGAGTGACGGCGCAGGCTCGTCCACCACGCCCGAGGAATGCCTTTGCGATCAAAAGGATCAGTTCGTCAATGCCGGCTCCGGGGACGATGTGCTCAGCATTGGTCCCCAAGTACTTCGCAGCTGCCATTCGTAGGGGGAGATACGAAGCCCCTGGGTACTCATTGAGCCGGCGAGCCATCGGCGTGACGATGCTTGGGGCCCAATCCGTCGAAAAGGGGGAGGTGTTGTGGTCGAAACGGACGACCTGGTCCTCAGGAAGTCCGTAGCGCGCGGCGATCTCTCCGGTGGTCGGTTGCCATTTGTAGCGGGGAGCAGTCATCTGTACGCCGAGTCGGTGTGCTCCCATCGTAGCGCTGACGCGATTGTGGGGCCGTGGTCACAGGCCACGGCCCCACAAGAATCGCCTTGTCCGCGCTATGCGGCTTGCTGTCCGCCTGCCTCGTCGTCTTGGCGGCGACCGACGAGCACGGCGATCGTTCCGGCGACCAGGAGCAACATGGCGATCAACACGATCGCATCGGTGTCGAGACCGGTCGTCGGGAGCTCGTCTGCGATCACGCCGAAGTCGGCGTCGAGGTACGACCCTCCATCCGGCAGATCGACGGTGAACGACGAAGCTGTGGTGAACCGCAACGTCAATGACGTGTCGTTCGGCACCGAGCTGAGGCTGACCTCGACCTTGTACTGCCCATCGGGCAGACCGGAGAAGAGGTACTTGCCATCGACATCCGTGGTGATCGTGAGTGTCGTCTGTACCCCGGGGGTGACAGGGTCGACATCCTGACCCTCAAGTGCCGTCAGCTTCACTGGCGTGTTCGCGATCCCGGCCTCGGAGCCGTCTTGCACTCCGTTGTCGTTGTCGTCGTACCAGACGGTGTCACCGATCGTCGCAGACGCCTGCACCTGGAAGACGGCAGCGTCGTCGGACACTTCCGGAATTGCTCGGCCCCAGACGTCGTTGCCCCCTGTGGATGCAGTGTTGATCGTCGGGATCCCGTCGATCTGTGCGTCACAGGTGAACGTGATCGATTCGAAGGCGTTCAGATAGTCCTTCCCGGGCTCGATCGCCTCGAGGGCGGCACCGAATGCAGCTTCGCATTCGAGTGTCGTCGGGTCGGTCAGGTAGACCTCTTCGATCCGATACTCGGTGGCATTCGTGACCGTGATCTGCCACTGGACATCCGCTGGGAACGTCGTGCTCGAGGGCAGGTTGGCAAGATCCACGAAGAGTCCGGACGTCGCGTCGTACACCTTCTTGTCGATCGTCACTTCGCCACCGGGCTCACAGTCCGTGGTTGCGGACGGATACTCGACCGTGTCGATTGCCGACTGCGGGTTGTACCCGAGCTGCATGTGGATCGGGCGATACTCCGGACCCGGGTACAGGACTCCGTCGAGGCCGGTGCTCGGATCGAACGCTTCGTTGTCATAGCCGGGCCATTCGAGACCGACCACGGCGCCGTCGCTGTAGATCCGATCGGCTGTCGGGGCTCCCGGGGCACCGACGAACGGTGCAGTCAGGAGCAGGTCGGAGTTCACGGGTACCTCGTACACGAAGGCCGGGGCGTCGACGTTCGGATCCTGGGTGTTATCCCAGATCTTCAGGGTCAGCGTGTCCGAGGCCGGATCGAAATACGTGGTGTCACCCGGCGTGTTCCAGTTGCCGGAGTCCCAGAGGATGACCGGGACGTCGAGATCGAAGTCTGCATCATCGACGATGATGGGCAGGCACGCCTCGGCGAATGGCTCAGCCGTCGGGGGAGTGAGCGTCACCTGTGCACTGTCCGAATCACACACATCGTGATCCGGAAGCTCTGGATCGTCACATCCGACGGGTGTCGTGGTCGGGAGACCAGGGGCACCGATCGGTCCCTGGACCGGCACCTCCGTAGCGGTGACCGTGATGGTGTTCTCCACCAGGTCGCCGTGCTCCGTGGTGTCGAGGGTGGTGACACATTCCGCATACAACGAGTCACCCGGATCGACGACGCCATCGTCGTAGTCGACCAGTAGGTCGGCGTCTCGATGGAGCTCCTCACAGACTGTGAGATTCGCAGTGTCGGATGCATACGCCATCACGTCGAATGCCGAGACGTAGTTGAGCGGCCAATCGCCATCATTCGTGATCTGGATGGTCCAGGTGACGTCTCCCTTTGCGACGATCGCCGCAGGGTCGACGGACTTCGTCACGCTGATGCTCACGTCGTTGATCGTGACATCCTCGTAGTCGTCGTCCTCGTCACACTCCTGTGCATCGTCGCACGCTTCGCCGGTCACGACGTCGCGGACGGTCTGGCCGTCGTCGCCGAAGACATCGACGTTGAACTCGCACTCGTAGGTGGCGTTGCCAGCGATGACGACGCCGAGGTCACACGTGGTCCAGTTGACGTTGCCATCGTCGGTGATGTCATATGGCGTGCCTCCGTCGACGGAGTCGAGGAGGGACACCAACGTGACCTCGTGGATCGTGTTGTTCGTCACGGAGACCTCGTACGTCACCGGGCCACCCGGTGCAGGCAACTGCGGGGTGTCCGTCGACTTGAGGACGGTGATGTCGGGGCCGACACCGACCTCTGCGCAGTCGTCCGCTTCGTCCGTAGCGCCAGACTCGAGACCAATCGCCTCACCGGTGACCACGTCGACGACGTCGCCGACATCGCAACGATCATCGGAGGCCGACGTCGTCAGTCCGTCGATCCACACCTCAAAGGTGCAGCTCTCGGACGAATCAGCAGCGATCGTGAAGGGGAGCGTGTCGTTGCAGGTGTTGTTCTGGATCGCTGCGTAGGTCCCATCGGGTGCGAGCAGATCGTAGGTCGTACCGTCGAACTCGTCAGTGAGCGACGTCAGCTGGAGTGCTTCGGTCGTCGACTCGTTGGTGATGTCGACGATGAACGGCACCCACTGCCCGTTCGGATCGACCGGTCCTACGAAGTTGTCACCGACGGACTTGACAAGGGTCATCGTCGGATCGTCGGAGATCGTGATCTCTTCACAATCGTCGTCAGCGACCGGTAGCTGTCCGGCGTCGCCGGTACCGGAGGCAGCCACGACGTCCACGAGACCACCGGCATCACATGCGTCATGGTCGGTTCCGACGTAGGTGTCGGCATCGACCGCGACGGTGAACGAGCACGTGACGTCACTGTCCGCCGGGATCGTAAGTGGCCAGGTGAGCGCGGCACATGTGTTGCTGACGAATCCGTCGGCGCTCGTGAGATCCATCACTCCGTCGCCGAAGTCTTCGGTGAGGGTGTCGATGGTGACACTCTCCGTGGAGGAGAGGTTCTCGATTGTGACGTCGAACGTCACGTTGCTGCCGTCGTAGATGTCACCATCGGGATCGAGCGACTTCGTGACCTCGATCTCTGGCTCGTCGTTGACGGTGATCGTCTCACAGTCGTCGTCGCTCACCGGAGCATCGGAGTCGTCTCCGGTACCGGAAGCGGTCACGACATCGACGATGTCATCTTGGCTTGGGCACTCTTGATGCGAAGCGCTGCCCATATCGGTTGCGACCTCGATGGAGAAGTCACACTCGAATGTCGCACCCGGTGCGATCGTGATGGTTGGGTTTGCGTTACAGGTGTTGCTCGCAAGTGCGCCGTCCATGGGGTTTGCGAGGAGATCGATGAGGCCATCACCGATGTCGTCGGTCAGCGTGTCGATCGTCACTGACTCCGTATCAGAGTTGTTCGTGATCGAGACGTCGAAGGACACCTCGGAACCGTCGTAGTAGGTTCCCGGACCAGTGTCGGTCTTGCTCACGGTGATCAACGGGTCGGGATTGATCGTGATGTCCTCACAATCGTCGTCGCTCGTCTCGTCGCCCGTCAGTTCACCGACACCGGATCCGGTGACGACATCGATCTTCTCATCGTCGTCACAGCGGTCGTCGGTGGCCGAGGTCATGTCGATGTCGACCGTGATCGAGAACTGACAGGTTTCGCTCCCGTTCGGCGCGATCACCGTCGATGGGAAGACGTTGTCACAGGTGTTGCTCACGACCGGTGCGCCCGGCTCATCGAGGAGCAGGTCGAGGTCTGCTCCACCGATGTTCTCCGTGAGGCTTGTGACGGTCAGCGATTCGTCTGCGGACCCGTTCGTGACGGTGACTTCGAACGTTGCGAGGTCACCGTCGTAGAGGTCGGATTGCGTAATGAGCGTCTTCGTCACGCCGATGTCGGCAGGATCGATCGGGTCGAACACTGCGCAGATCGCATGGATGCTGTTCACACCCGAATCGGCGCCATGACGTACCGTGACCTGGGTCTGGTCGGAAGCAAGGCTCAGGACACCCGGGAACGACCCTTGGATGTAGTCGTCTGCCCACGGGAGATCGAGCGTGTCAGCGGTGGTGCCTCCGGGGAAGTCGAGGTACCACTGTTCCTGCGGCTGGCCGGGGCTGGTGGGGCTCCGGTGCATCGAGTGAGCGTCGTATGAAGCCCAGCTCACGTTGTAGTGACCAGCAGGGATGTTGACGGTCAGCGGACCGAACGAGTCTCCTGCGCCGAGTAGGAATCCGCCGGTGTTGTCCGGATCCATGGCGAACAGATCGAGGAGGATCCCGTCGTCTCCAGCGTCGAAGGGACACAGCAGGGTCGGCTGGTAGTGCGACGGGTCGGTGTCGTCGACGTCGTTCTGGTCGGCATCGGATCCCTCCGCTGTTGCGGTGTTCGAATGCTGCCCGTGTGTCCAGGAGTACCAGGAGATGCTCGATGCTGAACAGGTCTCGGATTCGCCGGGATCGAGGTCGAAGGACCCGTTTCCGTTGGGGCATGAGATCGTTGCGCCGTCGTTGTCATCATCGGTCACCGTGATGTCGTAGATCGTCACGGGACCGTTGTTCGTGACCGTGTATTCCCATGTGACGGGGTCACCCGCTGGGATGACGGGTCCGGTCGGGCTGTCGGCATCGACGCCGTTCGTCGTCTTCTCGATGCTGAGGCTCGGTGCGCAGAGCTCGGCGGCGAGGTCGGCGATCTGGGATGCCAGGTTCGAGAGCGGTGAGACGGTCGTGACAGTGTCGACGATGCGACCGAGACGACCCTGCGTCGCGGCGCCGCCGAAAGCAGCGCCGGCACCGAAGCCGATGATCGTATCGGAGCCAGCGACGATCGATGCGAGAGAGGAGTACTCATCCACCGCTTCGTAGCTTCCGAATTCCCACATCGTTGCGTTGTCGACGGGGTTCGAACCGGGAACCGGGGCAGGGTTCCCCGCATCGGCGGGAGTGACGTATGTCGTCGGGTTTCCATCGGTGATCATCACGACGTAGTCAGGCTTGTCCGCATTGGCGTTGGTGAACGAGAGGGCGTCGCCAAGTGCGTCTTCCCAGTTGGTCCAACCGCTGGCCTCATAGCCGGCGGACGGCCCACCGGGGGCGTCGTCGATGTAGTTGGTCAGGTCAGAGGCATCGGAGACGACGTTCTTCCAGTCGTTCCCGAACGGCTTGCGCGCCGACGTGTTGAACTCGACGATGCCGACGTTCGAGTCGGGTGCGTCGGCTGCGAGCTCATTGACGAACGCTTTGAACCCGGTCCGTACCGCGGTCTCACCGGTTCCTTCCATAGAGCCGGACTCGTCCAAGACGAACAGGACGTTGATCCCGCACGTATCGACCGCAGCGTGTGCGGTGTCTGCCTCCGAGGGAGCGACCGCCGGGAGTGCGACCACCAGCGTGAACGCAAGAAGTGCAGCCGAAACGGCCGCGATGATTCGTCGAAGTGGCCCGCGTACGGGCGCTGATGCCAATGGCATGATGCCTTCCTATTCCTCTCGTTTCGAGCCCTGTTGTGCTCTTGTGCGTGGGCGGTCAAGCCCAGACCATCCACGCCTTGTGTGACCGACGGGAAGCCCATCCCGCCTCACTGGCCAGCTCTGCTCATTGAACTCCGAACATGGTTGCCCATGTATGGGTCGCACGAATCAAAGCCGTGTGCTTGTAACGGTACAACTACGGAGCGTGGTCGGCAATGGGCAATTCGCGCCCTACAGACTGACTAGTCCGTGCTCCGCACTCAGGACTTGGCCAGCTCTACCCTCTCTCTCGATGGCAACGTTCCAGGACTTCGTCGACCTCCAACTCAGGATCGGTACGGTGACCCGCGCCGAGCAGAACGAAGGTGCCCGGGACCCCGCCCTGTGCCTATGGATCGACCTCGGGGACGAAGGCATCGTCCAATCGTCGGCAAAGATCACGGATCGCTACACGGAGCCGGATCTCGTCGGCTCCCAAGTCGTCGTGGTCGCCGGATTCGAGCCGCTTCGTGTCGGCGGGTTCCGTTCGGACGTCTTGGTGATCGGTGCGCTGACCGACGATGGCGTCGTCCTGCTGCGGCCCGACGTCCCCGTTCCACCCGGATCGAGCGTCGCCTGAAGTGCCTCCATCGTAGGGATCGGACACGCAGGCTCGGTCCATTCTCCCGTGACCTCGTCGATGGTCACGGACGGGCGATCGAGCCACGCCCACACGAGCCGTGCCTCCTCGAGCACGGACATCGATGTGGGCAGGTCATTCAGGCGTGGCTGGGACAACGTGAGGGGTGAACTGATCTCGCGGGGACCGATGGTCGACAGTGCGCCGTCGGAGATGACCGCGGTGACGCCTTCGGTCTCGTCGGTCGCCACGATCGTGCCCGCCCGCCGAAGCGACAACCACAGGCGTCGATCGTGCGAGGCACGGAGAAACGCCATCCACCGGTCGCGTACGGCAGCGGCGTCCTCAAACCGGGCATGGCCCACAAACCGCTGCATGAGGGCTGCGACGTCCGTGAGGATGCTCCCCGGATCATCGGTCATCGCCCTGAGGACGTGTGCGATCACCTCTGCGTACGCGCGGTCGCGGTCACCTTGGCAGGGACACATGGCTCCTGTGACGGTCTCGTAGCGGTGCCCCTTGCACGGGGTACCGCAACGTCGGATCGAGGACCCATCCCACAGCGCATGCATGACCCGCTCGGCCGTGCGGCGGGATCGGAATGGTCCGAGGACGGCGCGATGGTCGCCGGGGCTCCGTGCGACCTGTAATCGCGGGTACCGCTCGTTGGTCAGGCGTACCCACTGCAGTGAACGAGGCGGTTTCGACTTCCGGTTGTACAACGGGCGTTCCGAAGCGATCTCCCGCAGCTCCATGATCGAGGCCTCGAACTCGCAGGAGGTCTCGGTATGGGTGATCTCGGCCATGTCCCGCAACAGGTCGTCGATACGGCGGCGGGTATCCCCTGCGAAATAGGAGCGCACCCGTGAGCGGAGATTCGTGGCCTTGCCGACGTAGAGAACAGCCCCTGCGCTGTCGACGAATCGATAGACACCGGGGCGACGTGGGAGGTGCTCCGTTTTGTTCAGTTTCCCGATCGCACGTGAGCCCTTGATGTACGGCAGTTCGAGGAGGCCGTCGAGGTGCGTCACACCGATCGAACCGGCCCGTTCGAGGAGGCTCCAGAACACATGTGCTGTGGCGAGGGCATCGTCGAGCGCCCGGTGATTCGGAGTTGTCGGTGACCGGAAGTGCGCGGCGAGGGCAGACAACTTGAGGCTGCGCGTCTCCTTTGGGACGAGTCGTCGAGCCAGCCGCATCGTGTCGGTCGAAGGGTTCGCGAGCCTGCCGTATCCCTGCCGGATCGCAGCGGCGTTGAGGAACGAGATGTCGAAGGAAACGTTGTGTCCGACGATCACGGCGTCCCCGAGGAACTCGAGAAATGAGGGAAGCGCCTCGCCAATGCGCGGTGCGTCGATGACCATCGCCTGCGTGATCCCGGTGACCACGGTGATCTGCGGCGGAATGGCACGACCGGGGTTGACGAGTGTCTGGAACCGACCCGTCTCCACGCCCTGTTCGTAGCGAACCGCACCGATCTCGGTGATCTCTTCCCGGTCAGGTCCGACACCGGTGGTCTCCAGGTCGAGAACACAGAAGGTGACATCCGAAAGGGGGACGCCGAGGTCGTTGAAGGATCGCTGGCCCAGCAAGGTCATGCCCCGATGGTAGTCGAACATATGTTCGATAGCGTCGAATGTCGGAACTTGCGAATCCTCCGGCTGACGGGATACTGGGTACGAGGTCCTCGGGCTACGCTCCGATCCATGAGTTCCCCGTCGTTCGAAGGTCAGGTCTGGTTCGACTTCGTTTCCCGCGACGTCTGGATCTTCTATCGCTTCGTCCGATATGCCGCCGAGCACGGAGTCCGTGTCGCGCTCGACTGGCAGCCGCTCCCCGATCCCGAACAGCAGCTGGCCATGTCGACCTATCTGGCTGCCCCGACGGCCGAAGACCGCGGGCGATTCCTGCACGCGATGCTCGGGCTCGTCCACCTCGAGGGGATGGCGGCGTCGGATGTCGAGACGGTGCGCCGGGCCGCTGCTGAGGCTTCGGTGGAGGTGGACGACTCAGCAGACCTGACCGCAGTCGCCGACCTCGCCAGCACGATCGGGGTGATGGCGACCCCGAGTTTGTATCGGCACGGTCCGCCGCTTCGCATCGTCCTCAACGGAGCGGTTCTCACCGTGGAACCAAGGCGCACGGTCGATGCAATACTGCAGGTGAGTGAATCAGACGGCATCTGGAGGTTGGAGAAGCCGTGACGACCTACCGCTGCGACCAATGTGGGAACAAGACGCGATTCGATGTCTACGACACCGTGGCTCGACGCCGATTCGAGCACGCCGACTTTGCGGGCGACATCGAAATCGAGGAGGAAGAGATCCTCGAGCGGACGATCCAGAAGGTGGTGTGTCGCTGGTGTGACACACCCGATCAGGTCATCGAGACCGGCGCCGATCGTTGACGAACGGCCTCCGCCAACACGATCGCTGCAGCAACTGAGGCATTCAGACTGTCGGCCGACCCGACCATGGGGATCGTCGTGCCGATCCCCACATCTGCCCACAGGGGATCCACCCCTCGGTCCTCGGCGCCCACGACGATCGCCGTCGGAACCGTCATGTCGACCGACCAGACCGACACCGAATCCATCGGTCGCAAGACCACAGATTGCAGGTTCTCCCGGCACCACGCGATGACCCGGTCACGCCGGGCCGATGCGGTGGGGGTTGCGAACAGTGACCCCTGCGCCGAGCGGATGACGTTCGGATTGACCAGGTCGGTACCCAACGTACTGCCCACGAACATCGCGCCCAACGCATCCGCCGTGCGGAGCATGGCCCCAATGTTGCCAGGCTTCTCGATCCCGTCCGCAACCAACACGAGTGCATCCTCGCGGAGATCGATCGATTCGAGGTCGTGTCGCGGTGTCGAGAACACCGCAGCGATTCCGTCCGGGTTCTGCCGTCGCGACACACGTGAGAAGACGTGGTCGCCTACACGCACGGGCGGACTCGGTGGGTCCACCGCGACGGCCCCGGCTCCGACATCGTCCCGAAGGACGAGTTCCAAGAGCTCAGCACGGGTCGACATACGCTCGACCTCGCGTCTGCCCTCGACGAAGAACGTCCCGGTACGGTCTCGTTCGCTTCGCTTGGACAGCGCGACCCAGCCTTTGACTCGTTGATTGGAGGTCGAGGTGATGGTGGTCATGGTGGCTGTCTTCGTCCGTTGCGTCACAGGGTAGGTTGCAGGGATGCGCTCCATCGAGATCCCCGACAGGTATGACTTCGTAGCCTCGGTCGCAACCACGGGTGTCGGTCGCATGGTCGGGGATGCCTGGGTATGGACCTCTGCGTCGCCGAGCGGACCAGGGACGATCGAGGCGACCTGTCACGGCACGCACATCGATGCGCACGCCTGGGGTCCCGGCGCCGAGGACCTGCTGGATCGGCTGCCGATGTTGGTCGGGCTCGAGACTCCGGCCTGGGAGCCCGTGTCGGGGCCGTTGCGGGAGCTGTGGAAGCGGACGCCGGGATTGCGGATCGCGGCGACCGGAGCGATGCATGACACCGTAGGCCGCACAGTGTTCGGCCAGAAGGTCACGACGAGAGAGGCCAAGGCCTCGTTGCGCGGAGTGATCAGCGCGTTCGGGATTCCGGGACAGTGCATCCGGCACTCAGACGTCGGTGGCTACCCGGAACCGAGCAGCCTCGCGGACCTGCTCCCGGAGGACCTGCACCAGTTCGGCCTCGAGCGCCGCCGTGCAAGCATCGTGATCGAGGTCGCACGTCGGGCGCAGCGTATCGAGGAGGCACGGTCGATGGAACCTCAAGAAGCACTGGCCCGTCTCCAAGCTGTTCAAGGAGTCGGGCCGTGGACGGCAGGGTTCGCAATGGGGGCCGGCTATGGGTGGTCAGATGCCGTGCCGACGGGTGACTTCCATCTTCCCAACACCGTGTCATTCGCACTCGCAGGGGAGGCACGCGGCGACGACGAACGGATGCTCGAGCTTCTGGAGCCCTACCGGCCATTCCGCTGGCACGCAATCCAGATCATCAAGCGATCCGGGATCCGAGCTCCGCGCTACGGCCCCAAGACCGCCACCCGAACACACCTATGAGCGTCGACGCTGGGATCCGGGATCCGGTACCAGGCCTAGTACAGCTCGTACTCGCCGGCGACGAGGCGGTCCGTGACCTCGGACCAATCGCCGAAACAGTCATCGACGATCGACTCCACCGCTGCGGGGTCTGGGTCCCCGGCGACCTCCACGTGGACGGTCTGCGGCTGGGTCACGGGATGTCCGATCGATGACAGCAGACGCACCGTTGCCTCGTCAGTTGCCGTGTCAGCGATCAACCGCTGGGTGATGTCGTAGGCGATTGCGTGATACGTCTTTCCGACGTGTGCCGCTGGGTTCTTCCCCGCTGCTGCTTCGAGACTCATCGGTCGGTACGGCGTGATCAATCCGCCGAATCGGTTTCCACGTCCAACCTGGCCGTCGTCGCCGGCCTCGGCTGACGTTCCCGTGAGTGTGAGATACGCAGAGTCGTCCTGATCCGCCTGGTTGACTCGCACCGTCACATCGCTTCCGGCGATCGCCGTCGCGACGGCGGCGACATCGCGGTGCACTTGGTCGATGACGTCGTCGTATGCCGCTCGATCGGCGACCTTCGTGGCGAGAACCGGGCATGCGACCGTGACGGCGATATTGTCGGCAACCCGCGAGCCCATGACCTTGATGTCCCGACCGACCGGGGTGCGGGCACGATACGTATCAGCGTTGAGGTGATGCTCGACCTCGTACACGACCCTTTCGAGCGTCGAACGGGGCATCGACACCGCTGCAAAGGAAGTGTCGTTTGCGAGTGGTGCGATGGATTAGGCGTGCACCACCGCGGCCAAATCGTCCGAACTCTCGTTG
>JAUIIM010000032.1 GCA_030431785.1 Acidimicrobiia bacterium
GGTACTCGCGTACGCACTCGTGTCCAAGGCGTTGCGCGGCAAGGAAACGTTCCGGGCACTCTTCTACATGCCATCGATCATCCCCTTCGTCGCTGCGGTGCTCATCTTCGGTGGCATATTCAACGGTCAGACCGGATGGGTGAACCGGTTCCTAGGACTCTTCGGCATCGACGGACCGTCGTGGTTCCTCGACCCGACGTGGGTGTATCCCGCGCTGGTCTTCATCGGACTGTGGGGCGTCGGGAACGCCATGCTCATCTTCATCGCATCCATGAACTCCGTTTCATCGTCGCTCTACGACGCCGCAGAGGTGGACGGTGCTTCGCAGTTCAGGCTGTTCTGGCACATCACGCTGCCGGTCATCAGTCCGATCATCTTCTACAACCTCATCATCCTGCTGATCGGTCTGTTCAACTATTTCCTCGTCCCGTTCGTCCTCAACAACGGTTCGGGCGCACCGGCTGGGGCGACCAACTTCTATGCGCTCTACTTCTACAAGGTCGGGTTCCAGTTCTTCGACATGGGGTACGCAGCAACCCTGGCATGGGCACTGTTCTTCGCAGCCCTCTTGATCACCGGAATGGTCTTCTGGTCCGCAAAGTATTGGGTCTACTACGAGTTCAAGGGGCTGTGAGATGACGATGTTGGATACACCACCCACCATCGTCCCAGACGACGGTGCCAAGAAGAAGAGAAAGAAGAAGCCGCAGACGCCCAAGGCGAAGTGGTCGAAGCCGTCGACGTGGATCGTGACGGGGCTCACGGCCCTCACCCTCGTGATCTTTCTGATGCCGCTTGCCTACATGGTCGTCACGTCGCTGAAGTCGGAGGATCAGCTCGGTCGACTCGACGGGCCGATCCTCCCCAAGTCGCCGGTTACCTTCGAATACGAAGGAGAGGAACTCCCACTCCTTGTCGTTCCTCTCGACCAGGCGGACCCGGACAGCCCGACCGAGACGCTTGCACTCCTGCGTCCCGGCCGGGCTGTCTCTCAGTTCGTCGATCCGGACGATCCGGAGGCAGAACCGCTCGAATGGGAAGGCAACTGGAGAGTGCTCGAACCGGTCGAGGAACTCGATCTCCACTTCGAGAACTATCCGACTGCCTGGGATCTGATGAACTTCCCGCTACTCCTGCGCAACACGCTCGTGATCGCCGGACTGGGAACCATCGGTGCGGTCGGATCGTCGATCCTCGTCGCCTACGGATTGGCGCGGTTCAAGATCCCGTTCGGGAGGACGATCCTGGTCATCCTGATCGCGACGATCGTCCTGCCACGATTCGTCATGTTGGTCCCGACGTATGCGCTCTTCGTTCAGATCGGTTGGGTCGACACCTGGCTGCCGCTGATCGTCCCGCACTTCTTTGCGAACGCGTTCAACGTGTTCCTGTTGCGGCAGTACTTCCTCACGATCCCGGGTGAGCTCGACGAGGCGGCGACGCTCGATGGCGCCGGACCGTTCCGGACGCTGTGGTCCGTGATCCTCCCGCAGATGAAGCCGGCAATCGTCGCCGTCTGCTTGTTCCACTTCTACTTTGCGTGGAACGACTTCTTCGAGCCGATGATCTACCTGTCGACCCGGCCGGACCTCCAACCGATCTCTGTCGGGCTCCGGACGTTCAACACTCTGTATGACAGTCAGCCGACCCTGATCCAGGCGGGGGCCATGCTCGCCCTGATCATCCCCGTGGTGGTGTTCGTCTTCGCTCAGAAGGCGTTCTTGAAGGGAATCGATCTCTCGGGAGTCCAGAAATGACGACAGCACAAGCACGGGGTACGGAGCTCGATCCCGGCGATTTCCCCACCGGCTTCCAGTTCGGTGTCGCAACGGCGGCGCACCAGATCGAGGGGGCGGTCGATGAAGGTGGCCGTTCTCCGTCGATCTGGGAGACGTTCGCCCACACACCGGGGAAGACACGGAACGGCGAACATGCTGATGTGACGGTCGACCACTATCACCGGTTCCGCGAGGACGTCGATCTGATGGCCGACCTCGGGGTGGACACGTACCGCTTCTCGATCGCCTGGTCGCGGCTGCTCGCACCGGGGATGGAAGACCTCAATTCGGAAGGCGTTGCGTTCTACCGGGAGCTCTGTCAGCTGCTCCTCGACAACGGCATCACGCCGACGGCGACGTTGTACCACTGGGATCTCCCACAAGAACTCCAGGACCGCGGGGGTTGGGTCAACCCAGCGTCCATCGATTGGTTCCGGACGTATGCGGTGCTCGCCAAGGAGGCGCTCGGTGACCTCATCAAGACGTGGGCAACCTTCAACGAGCCTTGGTGCACAGCGTTTCTCGGCTACTCGTCCGGCGAGCACGCTCCCGGGATCAAGGATGCACCGACGTCGTTCGTCGCTGCCCACCACCTGATGATCGCTCATCACGAAGCGGTCGAAGCGATGCAGACCACGAACCCGCATGACGATGATCGGCTGGGCATCGTGTTGAACCTCATCCCCGCGTGGCCAGCGTCGGACTCACCCGAGGATCTCCGAGCAGCCCAGGGGGTCGACGACGTCCACAACGGTCTCTTCGCCGGTGCCGTGCTCTTCGGCGAGTATCCAGACGGCATCCTGGAGATCCACGAACGCATGGGCGTGGCCGATCAGATCGATCTCGATCGTCTTGCCGCGGTGAGGACGTCGATCGACTTCCTCGGGGTCAACTACTACAACATCAATCACATCGAGTACGTCGAAGGTGCCGCACCCATGCCGGCGTGGCCGGGTGCCGAGAACGCCAGGGTCACCCGCCCACCGGGGGAGTTGACCGACATGGGATGGGGAGTCGAGCCAGAGGGCATCACGTGGATGCTGAAGAGGATCCACGACTGGGCCCCCGGGCTGCCGCTGATGATCACCGAGAACGGTGCCGCCTATCCCGACGTCGTCGCGGCGGACGGTGCCGTGCACGATCCGAAACGGACCGACTACATCCAGCGGCACATCGCTGCCGTCCACGATGCGATCGAGGCTGGCGTGAACGTTGTTGCCTATTACGTGTGGTCGCTGTTGGACAACTATGAATGGGCCAAGGGATACAGCATGCGATTCGGGATCGTGCGCGTCGACTACGAAACGCAGACGCGGACCGTCAAGGACTCGGGAATCTGGTATCGGGACTGGCTGTCCCGACGCGACAGCTAGTATGAAAACGCCCTCGCGAGTGGTGAGCGCACCGCAGGCGACGGCCGAACGCTTTGGAGGAGTGAGCAATGGCGTCCATCACGCTTGAAGATGTAGGCAAGATCTATCCGGACGGAACGCGTGCGGTCGGATCCCTCGACCTCACGGTGGGCGACGGGGAGTTCCTCGTGCTGGTGGGGCCATCCGGTTGCGGCAAGTCCACGGCGCTTCGGATGATCGCTGGTCTCGAGGACATCACCGAGGGCAAGATCCGCATCGGCGAGGAAGTCGTGAACGACGTCCAGCCGAAAGATCGCGACATCGCGATGGTCTTCCAGAACTACGCCCTGTACCCGCACATGACGGTGCGCGACAACATGGCGTTCGGGTTGAAGCTCCGCAAGATGCCCAAGGCTGAGATCGCCGAACGTGTCAACGAAGCAGCTGAGATCCTGGAGATCGGAGAGCTTCTCGACCGCAAGCCGAAGGCGTTGTCCGGCGGACAGCGTCAGCGTGTCGCCATGGGACGCGCCATCGTGCGTGAGCCGAAGGCGTTCCTCATGGATGAGCCGCTGTCGAACCTCGATGCCAAGCTTCGTGTCCAGATGCGGACTGAGCTCGGTCGCCTCCACAAGCGTCTCGGGACGACGACCGTGTACGTCACGCACGACCAGGTCGAAGCCATGACCTTGGGCGATCGTGTCGCCGTGATGCGTCCTGTGTCGGCGGCTCGGCCGTACAACCTGCAACAGGTCGCTTCGCCCACCGAGTTGTTCAACAACCCGGCGAACCTCTTCGTCGCTGGTTTCATCGGGTCGCCTGCGATGAACCTCGTCTACGGCACTCTTGAGAAGGGTGACGGCGGTGTCACGCTGTCGTTTGCCGGTCACACGATCCCCGTCGCACAGGCCGCCCTCGACTCGCACCCCGGTATCGACGAGTACTTCGGGAAAGAGGTCGTCGTCGGGATCAGGCCATCGTCGCTGGAGCACAAGGACGTTGCTCGGGAGGGCGCATCGTTCACCGTCACGACGGACGTCAACGAGCTGCTCGGTTCCGAGTCGTACGTGCACTTCAACCTCGACTCGAAGCCGGTGATCACACCGGACATCGAGGAGCTGCTGGCAGACTCCGGTGCCGACGCCGAGACGCTCGGTGACACCACGAAGTTCACCGCCCGTGTGTCCCCCGATGTCGAAGTACCGAATGGCTCCGTTGCCGAGCTGGTCGTCGACACGACGAAGCTGCACTTCTTCGACAAGGACACCTCCGACAAGATCGGCTACTCACCGAACTAGTCGAGGATTCCCACCGACCTACGGCTCGGTGCGTTCGATGATGGGGCCGATGCGTTCGAGGTACGCATCCATGCCATGTTCACGGAAGTTGTCCCACGTCGAGATCGACCGTCGATCGTCCATCCTGTCGATGACGAGCATGCCATCGAGATGGTCGACCTCGTGCTGTACCGTCCCCGCCGACAGACCCCGATAGATCTTGTCGATCGGTTCGCCGTAGCGGTCGGTTGCCGTCACACGAATGTTCATCCATCGGTACAGGTCGCCTCGCACCGGGACGCTGAGACAACCCTCGTTGTTCAACCAACGTTCGTCGTCGAGTCGTTCGATCGTCGGATTGACGAGGACGGTCAGAGGAAGAGCAGGCTTGTAGGGGTAGCGCTCGTTCTCTTCGACGCCGATCACGCAGACCCGCAGTGACACGCCCACCTGATTGGCAGCGATCCCGGCGCCTTGCGCCTCCCGCATGGTCTCGATCATGTCATCGACCAGCCTCTGGAACTCGGGATCGTCGACATCGGTGACGAGGTCTGTCGGACGGCGGAGGACCGGATCGCCAATCTGTGGAATCGGTCGGATTGCCATCTAGCTAGCTCCTTGCACAAGTCGGGTACCGGCGACGACGACATCGGTGACCGCGGCGCGTGTTGCTGCCGAGACCACCGCCGGAAGGTCGGCGGGTGTGCCGGCGAGATCCAGACCGTCGGCTGACAGGCTGACAAAATCCGCCGGTTGCCCCGGAGCCAGACCTCCGTCGGGCCACCCGAGTGACCGCATCCCCGCCATTGTCGCCGATCGCAGGAGGTCCGACGGTGCGTGGAGGCCGCGTTCACCGCGACGCAGCCGATCGTGCTGCTCGATTCCCCACATCTCTCGAAGCGGGTCGATCACGGCGTTGGAGTCCGAGCCCGTACAGAGGGTCACACCTGAAGCCACCAGCTCGGCGGCTGGTCCGATGCCATCACCCAGGTCCGCTTCCGTCGTGGGGCAGAAGCAGACGATCGACCCTGATGCCGCGATCCGGGCGATGTCGTCATCGGTGAGATGCGTCGCGTGGACCAGTGTCGTCGTGGGACCCAGCACCCCGTGATCGTCGAGGAGTTCGATCGGGGTTACGCCGTGGACCTCGATGCAGGCATCATTCTCCGCTGGCTGCTCCGAAACGTGGATGTGGAGAGGGCCACCGATGTCTCGAGCAGTCGATGCCACGACGGGGAGGGCGTCGAGAGGGACAGCACGAACCGAGTGAGCAGCGACGCCGACATCGATGAGCGGGTGGTCGGCGAAATGGTCGGCAAGCAGACGAACTCGTTCGCTCCAGGACCCGGCATCGCCGTCGCTGAAGCGCTCCTGCTCGGGTACGAGCTCTTCACCTCCGACACCGGCGGTCAGGTAGAGCGTGTCGAGCAGGGTGAGGCGGATCCCGACGGACTCTGCGGCATCGGCAACGGCGAGGCCCATCGCGTTCGGATCCGAGTACGGCTCACCCCCGGGTCGGTGGTGGACATAGTGGAACTCTCCAACGGTGGTGTAGCCACTCCGCACCATCTCGCCGAACACGTCGACGGCGAGCCTGTAGTAGGACTTTGGGGTCAGGGAGGTGGCGAGCTCGTACATGGGCTGGCGCCACGCCCAGAAGTCGCCACCACGCTGATGGGTCCGGCCACGAAGAGCACGATGGAACGCGTGGGAGTGCGCCGTCACGAACCCGGGCAGGACGATGTCGAGACGTGTCGCATTGTCATCGGGAGGTGCGTCGGGGGTGATCGAGGTGATCACGCCGTCGGCGGTGGTGATGCGGACGTTCTCTTTGAATGCATCGTCGCCGAGCCATGCCGATGCAGCAAACCAGATTTCCATGCGCGGAGCCTAGGTATGCCTGGGACAACTACGATGAAACCGCAACCGGAGAGGAGGTGATGATCAGTGGGAAAGCGATACGAACGACTGACGACCCCCCTCGTGCGTGACGATGGCGAGCTTCGGCAGGCGAGCTGGGACGAAGCGCTCGGACGTGTGGCCGATGGGCTGAGCAGGAATGCAGGGACGACCACCGGGATGTTCTCGTGCTCGAAGGCCACCAACGAGATGAACTTCCTGGCACAGAAGTTTGCGCGCACGGTGTTGAAGAACAACAACATCGACAGTTGCAACCGGACCTGACACGCTCCGTCCGTCGCCGGTCTGGCGGCAGTGCTAGGAGCAGGAGGCGGCACCTCCTCATACGAAGAGATCGAGTCCACGGACCTCATCGTCCTGTGGGGTTCGAACGCGCGCAACGCACATCCGATCTTCTTCCATCACCTGATGAAGGGTGTCCGCAACGGCGCCAAGATGTTTGCGGTCGACCCACGCCGTACCGAGTCGGCGCGATGGGCAGACGTGTGGCTGGGAATCGACGTCGGATCGGACATCGCGCTCGCCAACACGATCGCACGGGAGATCATCGCTGCGGGCCTCACGAACGACGAGTTCATCCGACATTCGACATCCGGATTCGACGAGTTCGCTGCATCGGTCGAAGAATGGACACTCGAGCGGGGGGAAGAGGTCACCGGGGTCCCGGCTGAAGCGATCCGTCAGCTTGCGCACGACTACGCCACGGCCGAGACAGCGCAGCTCTGCTGGACGCTCGGGATCACCGAACACCACAACGCCACCGACAACGTGCTCTCCCTCATCAACCTCGCTCTCCTCACCGGCCATGTGGGTCGATACGGGTCGGGTCTTGTCCCGATCCGAGGGCAGAACAACGTCCAAGGGGGCGGTGACATGGGGGCGCTCCCGAACAAGCTTCCCGGGTTCCAGGACGTCACGAACGACGAGCACCGCGGCAAGTTCGAAGCGCAGTGGGGCGTGGACGTCCCGGCAGAACCCGGCTGGCACGTCACCCAGATGTTCGATGCCATGGAACGCGGCGACATTCGTGCCATGTACATCATTGGAGAGAACCCCGCACAGTCCGAAGCCGACTCGCGTCGCACCATCGACCTTCTCGAAGGGCTCGACTTCCTCGTCGTCCAGGACATCTTCCTCACCAAGACCGCCGCACTTGCCGACGTCGTACTCCCCGCGGCAGCGGGATGGGCCGAGTCCGACGGGACAGCCACGTCGTCGGAGCGAAGGGTCCAGGTGATGCGCAAGGCGCTCGACCCGCCCGGTGAAGCCAAGGACGACCTCGACATCTTGAGCCTTCTCGCCGCTGAGATGGGACACGGTTGGGGAATGCCGACAGCCGAAGAGGTGTGGGACGAATTGCGATCGCTCTCGCCGATGCACGGCGGTATGTCATACCGACGCCTCGAAGAGCTCGGAGGGCTCCAGTGGCCCTGCCCTGACGAGGACCATCCCGGAACGCTGTTCCTCCACGGCTGGCTGTGGGAAGACCCCCTGCCGCGTGAACCGGCACCGTTCTCCAGTGTCGAGTGGGCTCCGCCGATCGACCCGTTGTCCGACGAGTATCCCATGCGGCTCACCACCGGTCGCCGGCTCGACGGGTACAACACTGGTGTCCAGTCCGGTGGCTACCGGTCACCGATCGCAACGGGTGGTGTTATCGATCTCGATCCGGTTGATGCAGCCGATCTTGGTGTGAGCGATGGGGACGTCGTCCGGGTCACGTCGCGTCGTGGCCACATCGACGTCGTAGCGCGTCACCGCGACGGTCTGCGCCCCGGCCTTGCATTCATGGCGATCCATTGGCCCGACGACGCGGACGTGAATACGCTGACGCTCGACGCGTGGGATCCGAAGTCTGGGACGGCGGAGTTCAAAGCCACCGCAGTCCGCATCGAGCCTGTCCAGAGGTAGCCGCCATCGACATCCAGACGACTCCCGACACAGCCACAGACCAGGAGCGAGCAGCGGTCGATGCCGTGCTCGGGATTCCCGACAGTCGATGGCACGGAGGTGAGCGCACCGCCGGTGGTGACCGTGTGGCCTACGGCGGGTTCCACCGTGCAGCCGCCCGACGGCATCTGCTCCTTCCTGCACTCCATGCCCTGCAGGATGCGATCGGATGGGTCAGCCACGGAGCCTTGAACTACGTCAGCGAGCGTTTGGACCTCGGGCCCGCCGAGGCGTACGGCGTCGCCACGTTCTACGACCTGATCGCAACCGAGCACGCCCCACCGGTGGTCGCACATGTGTGTGACGACATCGCGTGTCTCGCCAAGGGCGCGAGCAGGATCGTCGATGAGCTGGAGGCAGCACTCGGACCTGCTGGGGAACACGGCGATGCCGCACCGTGGAAGCGGTCGCCGTGTCTCGGACAATGCGAGAAGGGCTCCGCTGCATTCATCCAATGTGCAGGAGCATCGGCACGATCGATCGCTCCTGTCACCGCTGAACAGGTGATCGACATCGTCACCAGCGGTAGCGCTGACGACGCCGTTGCACCTACCACGTCGGCACAGGATCGCTCGGACCTTCGACTACTTGCCATCCTCGATGACGAAGGTGATATGGGTTTGTACCGCAGCAAGGGTGGGTACGAGGGTCTCGCACGCGCCCTCGAGATCGGCCCTGCGGCGTCGGTCGCCGAGGTCGAAGCCTCCGGTATCAGAGGACGTGGCGGTGCAGCCTTCCCCGCGGGGATCAAGTGGCGTGCGGTGACGGAACACGAAGGTGTCAAGTACGTCGTCTGCAACGCTGACGAGTCCGAACCGGGCACCTTCAAAGACCGAGTCCTTCTTGAGGGCGATCCGTTCGCCGTCATCGAGGGGCTCACGATCGCCGGGGTCACGACTGGGGCCCAGCAGGGCTATCTGTATCTGCGTGGGGAGTACCCAGTCGCCTTCCGACGTCTCAGTGAAGCGCTGGAATCGGCGCGTGAGGCGGGCCTCCTCGGTCCCGATATCGCCGGGTCCGGCCGAACGTTCGACATCGAGATACGCCGCGGTGCCGGCGCCTACATCTGTGGCGAGGAGACCGCCTTGTTCAACTCGATCGAAGGCTTCCGTGGCGAGCCGCGACAGAAGCCGCCGTTCCCCACCGACGCCGGGTTGTTCGGTCGTCCCACGCTGGTGAACAACGTGGAGACCCTCGCCAACATCCCCGCCATCCTCCGCGACGGCGGCGCAGCCTATGCTGAGATCGGCACTGCCCAGTCGACGGGACCGAAGCTTTTCTGCGTTTCCGGCAACGTCGCTTCCCCCGGTGTCTACGAAGTCGAGTTCGGAGCGACCATCCGTGAACTCATCGAACTTGCCGGTGGAGTCGACGGAGCCCTTCGAGCCGTGTTGATCGGCGGTGCGGCAGGATCGTTCGTCGATGCGTCCCAGCTCGACATGCCGCTGACGTTCGAGGACACCAGGGCGGCCCAGCTGGGTCTCGGTTCCGGTGTGATCATCGCATTCAACGAGTCCATCGACATGCACACGATCGTGGCCCGGATCGCCGATTTCTTCGGCGAGGAGTCCTGCGGGCTGTGTGTCCCGTGTCGGGTCGGTACGGTCCGACAGCACGAGTCTCTGGTACGGATCTCGGAAGGGGGAGACCGGGCAGCAGAACTCGAGATCCTCGACGAACTGGATCATGTACTACGGGATGCTTCGGTGTGCGGGTTGGGGCAGGCCGCAAGTTCAGCAGTGCAGTCGGCAATCCGGTTGGGTCTGATATGAGCGGTACGGTGTCGGCATGATCGAGCAGCGAATCAGTCCCCCGAAGACTCGCATCGACGTGACGGTCGACGGGAGCACCGTCTCGGTGCCCGAGGGCTCGACCCTCCTCGATGCGTGCAACGCTGCCGGAGCCGATGTGCCCACGCTCTGCTACCTCGAGACCTTGACGCCGATCAACTCTTGTCGCGCGTGTGTCGTGGAGGTAGAGGGTTCGCGCACGCTCGTACCTGCGTGCTCTCGTGTGGCCGAGCCGGGCATGGACGTGCAGTCTGATTCGGACCGGGTGCAGCGGGCCCGCAAGAGCGTCTATGAACTCCTTGCGTCGGCCGTCGACCTGTCACTGGCCGAGCCCGAGACCGTGCGGCAGATGGAGCGATACGACGTCGACCCGGAGCGGTTTGGTGAAGGATGGCACCGTACCGATGAGGTCAAGATCCAGGATGACCTGTACATCCGGGACTACGACAAATGCATCATGTGCTTCCGCTGTGTCGCGGCATGCGGTCCGGATGCACAGAACACGTTCGCCATCGACACGGCGGGCCGCGGGCTTAATTCCACGATCGCGACCGAGTTCGACGTATCCCTCCCCGAGTCGGCGTGTGTCTATTGCGGCAACTGTGTAGCCGTCTGCCCCACGGGGGCGTTGATGTTCAAGACCGAGTACGACCTACGCACCTCGGACGACTGGCGACCCGACGACCAGCATGTGGCCACCACCGTGTGTTCGTTCTGTGGGGTCGGGTGCAACCTCGAGCTTCACGTCCAGGACAACCGGATCGTCAAGGTCACCTCACCGATGGACCATTCCGTGACCGAAGGACACCTGTGCATCAAGGGTCGCTTCGGGTGGGGTTACGTCCAACCCGAGCCCGACTGATGACCGATGATCGATCACCGACGACCGACTGGGTGACCACCCGGTACGTCGATGGTCTGGCCGAGCAGTATGTCGACACCCTGACGACAGAAGGCCCGGTCGAATTCAGGTTGGGAAACGTTCCGATCGCCGTGCTGATGCGAACCCCGGGCCGCGATGTCGACCTCGGGCTGGGGTTTGCGATCACCGAGGGCATCGTCCTGGAACCCGATGAAGTCGCCGCAGTCGAACTGCGGTCCTCGACCGTCGATGGCGACCGCTACGACATCGTGCTCGCAGACGGGGTCACGGTCGACCCGGAACAGTTCCGTCGCAATGTGTACGCATCCTCGTCGTGTGGGGTCTGTGGGAAGGCGTCGATCGATGCGGTGCTGGTCGCATGTCGCATGCCTCCCGGTGGTCCGGTCGTCGAGGCGGCATTCGTCTCCTCGTTGCCCGAACGGATGCGACAGGCACAGGAGCAGTTCGACCTCACCGGATCGCTCCACGCTGCGGCGTTGTTCACACCGGACGGGACGATCGTCGAGATGGCTGAGGACGTCGGACGTCACAACGCAGTCGACAAGGTCATCGGAGCGATCGCACGGCGGCGCTGGCCGATCGGGGAACTGATCATGATGGTGTCGGGCCGTATCAGTTTCGAGATCACCCAGAAGGCGGCAGTGGCTGGGATTCCCTTTGTCGCGGGCGTGTCCGGTGCCTCTTCTCTCGCTGCGTCGCTCGGCGCAGAGACGAGTGTCACCGTGTGCGGGTTCGTGCGTGGCGCCTCGTTCAACGTCTACTCAGGAGCACAGCGCATCGGATAGTTCCGCACTCGTGTCTGTCTAGGGGAGTGCGTCGAAGTCGTCGGGCTCGTTCACGTTCGTGAGCGTGAAGGGGTCCGTTTCCACGTACTCGACGTCGAGGGCATCGAGCAGTCCGTGAGCTGACCGACGTCCGGATGCGAGATAGGCGCTGAGGATCCCTGCGACGTCGGGGCCATAGCTCGCACAGAGCGGCTGGAGAAGTCCGTCGTCCGACGACTGGGCAACCCGCGCGCCCGCTCCCGAGATCGGCGGGTCGATGAGGCGGCGGAGAAGCTCGGCGCTCACAAGCGGCAGGTCGACCGCACACACCAGTACCGGTCTGCCGTCGCCATGGACGAGTGCGGACTCGAGCCCCGCCAGAGGTCCGATTCCTGATCGCCGATCAGCGATGACCGGGACGGATAGATCGGGGCCGTTGCCGCAGACGACGATCTCGGTCACGACGAGTGACATCGTGGCGATGACGTGGTCGATCAAGCGGATCCCGGAGTACTCGAGGTCGGCTTTCGGGGAGCCCATCCTCCTCGAACCCCCACCGTTCAGGATTGCACCGAGCGTGTGGTCGACGATCATCTTGCCACGATAGGACGCGTGCGCCGTCCCCCCGAACCGTCTTGGGTCTATCGTGACTGCATGCTTACCGATCTTGAAATCGCCCGCTCCGTCGAACCCCGTCCGATCCTCGATGTTGCCGCCGACATGGGTGTGCCGCCCGAACACGTCGAACAACGCGGAGCGGGGCTGGCGAAGATCCGCATGGATGCTCTCGAGGGGATGGGTACGCCGCGGGCAAAGTACGTGCTGGTCACGGCGACCAACCCGACTCCTTTCGGAGAAGGAAAGACGACCGTGTCGGTCGGTCTGGCGCAGGGGTTCAAGCGAATCGGTCAGCAAGCGGTCTTGACGCTCCGACAGCCCTCGCTCGGTCCGACATTCGGTATCAAGGGTGGGGCCGCCGGCGGTGGATATTCGCAGGTCATCCCGATGGAAGAGATGAACCTTCACCTCACGGGGGACTTTCATGCGGTGACGGCGGCCAACAACATGCTCGCCGCACTCATCGACAACCACATCTACCAGGGCAACCAGCTGTCGATCGGGATCAAACGCGTGACGTGGCGTCGTGTCCTCGATGTCAACGACCGCTCGCTTCGCAACATCGTCGTCGGGCTCGGATCCCGGCTCGACGGGATCCCTCGGGAGACGGGATTCGACATCACCGCTGCATCCGAGATCATGGCCGTGCTCGGGATGGCGACGAGTCTTCAGGACCTCCGAGAGCGGCTCGGTCGCATCGTGATCGGGTACGACCGCCACAACAATCCGGTCACTGCCGAGGACGTGCAAGGTGCCGGCTCGATGGCCGTCCTCCTCAAGGACGCACTCAACCCGAACCTGCTCCAAACGTTGGAGGGGACGCCAGCGCTGATCCACACTGGGCCATTCGCCAACATCGCCCACGGGAACTCGTCGATCGTGGCCGATCAGGTTGGTATCCGGGGTGGGGATTTCCTCGTCACCGAGGCCGGATTCGGTTCGGACATCGGTGCTGAGAAGTTCTTCAACCTCAAGTCGCGAGCATCAGGGATGGCCCCCGACGTAGCCGTCCTCGTCACGACGGTCCGTGCGCTCAAGTTCCATTCGGGCAAGTTCAACGTCCGTGGTGGGCAACCGCTCCCTGATGAGATGACCGCCGAGAGCCCTGACGACGTCCTCGCGGGCGCTGCCAATTTGCGGCGCCACATCGCAAACGTGCGTCAGCACGGTGTCACGCCGGTCGTCGCCATCAACCGCTTCCCGACCGATCATGACTCAGAACACGAGGCAATCGCTTCGATCGCAGAGGAAGAGGGCGCCGTGTGGGCGATCGCCTCACCGTTCGCCGACGGGGCCGACGGTATGACCGACCTGGCTGAGAAGGTCCGGGATGCGGCGAGCGATGGATCGGAGTTCCGGATGCTCTATCCCGACGAGATGTCCCTCGAGGAGAAGATCCAAACGATCGCCACGAAGGTCTATGGCGCCGATGATGTGGAGTACGACATCAAGGCGAGGCGGCAGTTGTCCCAGTACGAGTCACAGGGATACGGACATCTTCCGATCTGCATGGCGAAGACGCAGTACAGCTTCAGCCACGACGCCAGCCTCAAGGGCGCACCGACAGGGTGGACGCTGCCCATCCGGGAAGTCCAGCTGGTCGCTGGTGCAGGGTTCATCCTGCCGCTGACGGGGACGATCAACCGGATGCCGGGTCTGGGTGCCAACCCAGCGGCGCACAGCATCGACATCGACGAGAACGGTGACGTCGTAGGACTCTCGTAGATCTCAAGATCCCAGGTCTCAGATCCCAGATCGTCGGTTCTAGTTGTCGACGCCGGGGGGTGCGACGACGGGGCTCGGCGATGTGGGACCTCGGCGGTGCTTCCGCTGCCGTGTGTCCTCGGGGAGTTGTCCGCCGTCTTCCTCCGTCACCGATGATTCGTAGCCACGGTCGGCCCACACCGCGAATCCGAAGGCGACGGCACCACTGATCGCGGCTGCCGTGCCGAAGGGGATCAAGGTGCCGTCGTATTGGCGGTCGATCACGATGCCGATGACCGACCCGCCGAGCGTGGCCATGGTGCCGATGATCGCTGCGGCCATTCCGGCAACGGACCCCATCGGGATCATCGCGATGGCGTTGAGATTCGGGATGAGGAGCGCATGACCGATCATGAGTGACATCAACACGGCGAGGAAAAGCCAGAACGGCGGTGCACCGTCCGTCGCCCACGCGAGAGCCGCCATTGCAAGGCCGCCCAAGAGGTAGATCGTGAAGACGGCGCGGAGCAGCACGCGGAGGTCGAACCGGTTGAGGAGACGTGTGTTCAAGAGCATCATCCCGCCCATCACAGCGGCGGTACCTCCGAAGACCACCGGGAACAGCGTGGTGATGTCGAAGATGTCCTCGTAGATGAGCTGAGACGACGCGAGATACGAAGCGAAGAACCCGAACACCGAGACCTGTGCCAGTGTGAATCCCATCGACATCCGGTTCGTCACGACATGCTTCGCCGCCCGGGTCATTCGTGATGCCTTGAACGGGATCCGATTCTTCGGATCGAGCGTCTCCGGCAACCGGAGCGTCCACAGCGCTATGCCGACGGCGAACAACGCCGTGAAGCCGAACACCCAGGGCCATGGGCCGACGGTGAGCACGGCCGCCCCGATCGCCGGGGCGAGGATCGGAACGAGGATGAACACGGCCATGATGTACGACATCGCCCGAGCCATCTCCGATCCCGAGTAGGCATCCCGGACGATCGATCGTGCAACCACCTGTGGGCCTGCGGCTCCGAACCCCCACACGAACCTGCTGACGAACAGGAACTCAAGCGTCGGTGCGAACGCTGAGGCGACTGATGCGGCGAGGTACACGGCAAGGCCGAGATAGAGGATCTTCTTGCGGCCGAATGCGTCGGAGAGTGGTCCCCACACGAGCTGTCCGGCGGCCAGACCGAAGAAGAAGAACGAGATGACTGCGGCGACCTCATTCGAGTCGTCGGCGAGTCCGAACCCCTCGCGGAGGTCTCCCATAGCCGGCAGGATCACATCGATCGCGAGGGCGACGACCGCCATGGTCATCGACAGCATGAGGGTGAACTCGACCCGGCTCAGCTTCGCTTCGAGGCGTTCACGGGGGGAAAGCTGGTGCGGCATCCCACGAGGGTAACTCCCATCCGTTCCTGCAATCCGCAAACGGTTACACAACCCAGGGTTGAACCCAGGGCTGCCAGTGTTCCTGAGAGCACTCACAACCCTGGGTTCACCCCGGGGCTGCCAGTGTTCCTGAGAGCACTCACAACCCTGGGTTCAACCCGGGGTTGCTGTTCGGGCCAGGAGCCGGCGAGGCTAGGGGTGGTCGCCGGTTGCGATGGGCAGGTCGGATGAGGACCAATCGCTCCAGGACCCGACGTACAGGAGGGGGCGAGGGAGGCCAGCGAGTTCGGCGGACAGGATGTTCCGACATGCAGTGACCCCGGAACCGCAGTGGACGATCACTTCCGACGACTCGTCGGCGCCGATCTCCGTCCAGCGGAGCTTCTGCGAGGCCGGGTCGAGGAAGCGGGCAGCTACCGCTGTTCCGTTCGGGAGGTTGATGGCTCCCGGTATGTGGCCGGCCTTCGGATCGACCGGCTCGACGTCCCCTCGGTAGCGCTCGGAGGCACGCGAGTCGACGAGCAACACACCATCCGCTCGCTCGGCGACAGCCTCACGGTCGACGATGCCGGTCCACGGCGATGTGGCGACACCGGCCGGCCGTTGGTCCCCTCGAGGCTTTGACCCGACGCTGAGGGATAGCCCGGCGTCAGTCCAGGCTTGGATCCCGCCATCGAGAACGAACGCGGCTTCATGCCCTTGGTCTGTCAGCATCCACCACAGACGGGCAGCGATGGCTCCACCAAGGTCGTCGTAGGCAACGACGCTCGTCGACGGTGTGACGCCGTTTCGTCCCAGGAACGCATCGAACGTCTCCGGGTCGGGGAGCGGGTGTCGACCCGGTCCATCCGGTCCGGAGAGGTCCGTGTCGAGGTCAGCGAACACCGCACCGGGGATGTGGCCCTCGGTATAGGAAGTCCTCCCGTGGTCGGCATCGGCGAGTGCCCATCGGCAGTCGAAGACGACGACATCGTCCCGGTCGACGATCGCGGCGAGGTCACGGACGGAGATGAGCGGCATGTGGGGATCGTAGCTCCCCCGCCGGTGGTCAGACATCGGTCGAATCGATCGCATCCTCGTGGCTACGCTGGCACCGATGACGACGCTGCATCTGATCGACGGTACATATGAGCTCTTCCGGAACCACTTCGGGGCGCCGCCGCGCCAGACCCCCGATGGATGGGAGATCGGTGCGACCGAAGGGATCTTGCGGTCCACGCTGAACCTCTTGCAGCAGGAAGGTGTGACCCATGTCGGTGCCGCGTTCGACACCGTGATCGAATCCTTCCGCAACCACATGTACGACGGCTACAAGACGGGCGAGGGGACTCCCGACGAGCTGTTCGCACAGTTCCCGATCGCCGAGCGTGCGATGGAGGCGATGGGTGTGACCGTTTGGTCGATGATCGAGCAGGAGGCCGACGACGGTCTGGCTGCCGCAGCGATGAAGTTCGTCGACGAGGTCGACCAGGTCGTGATCCTCAGCCCCGACAAGGACATGACCCAGTTGTTCGGCCACCCGAAGATCGTCGGGTATGACCGGCGGAAGCAGATGCTCGTGGATGCAGACGGGGTGGTGGAGAAGTTCGGAGTCAAGCCCGAGTCGATCCCCGACTACCTGGGTCTCGTGGGCGATACCGCGGACGGATTCCCCGGTTTGCCCGGCTGGGGCGCCAAGTCGTCGTCGACGCTGCTCGCCAGGTACGGCCACATCGAGAACATCCCCCCGTCAGAGGACGATTGGGACGTCAAGGTGCGCGGGGCGGCCAAGCTGGCTGCGACGCTCAGAGACAACATGGAGTTGGCGTTGCTGTTTCGTGACATCGCGACGCTGAGAACCGACGCAGACATCCCCCAGAGCCTCGCCGATCTCGAGTGGAAGGGAGCGCACCGTGGGGAGTTCGAAGCGGTGTGTGACGAGCTGGGGTTCAACTCGCTCAAGTCGGCTCCGACGAAGTGGCGCTGACGGTATTCGTCAGGGAGTGTCGATGATGCGCGTTGCGGTCACCTGCGTCGAGCCATCCGCATCTCGGATCGTCAGACTGTCGACACGGATCTCGTAGGAGGCAGCGTTGCCCAACGCTGTGACGAGGTTGCTCTCCTGCTCCATCACCCCTTCGGGTTCGGAACACATCTTGCGGGTGGCCGCGATGCCGCTCACCTCGAGTTCGGTGTCTCCTGCTACGTAGGTGCCGACGAGGTTGTTGCATCCTGCCCAGGCGATGAGGGCGTCGTCGTTTCCGAACGCAAGTGTCGGTGAGAGGGTTGCAAGGACGGACGTGACACCGCCCTTCCCGTTGTTGATGCCGGTGACGGACCACGCTCCGACGAGCGTTGCCTCCACTTTCTCCATGCCGAGCACTGGGATCCCGGCGGCGACGAGTTCGGCGGTGTCCCCATCGACGTTCCAGGCGGTCGCGGAGGTGATCGCGGTGGTGATCGCCGTTTCCTGATCAGCCAGGGCCGGTGGGCAGCCCATCAGGGTCATCCCGAGCTCCTCTGCGGTCCACGTTCCGCCTTCCAGCGCATCAACGGTTCCGAAGAAGGTGTTGCACCCGGTGCTTCCGGTCAATCCTTCGGATCCGAAGACGAGGTACGGGTTGGAGCCTTCCACCGGTTCGACGAAGTTCCCGTCAGCGTCGAGATAGCCGGTGATCCTCCACTGGCCCTCGAGCGCCGGGTCGATTTGATTGGACGGACCGGACACGGAACCTCCACAGGCAGCGAGAACCAGCGAGCCGATGCTCACAAAAAGAACGAACCGGATGGTGCTGGCCATGTCGGTTGGACGATAGCCAGCCCCATCCGGTTCCGGACAAGTGCTATGTGGACTGGGTCAGTTCCCGACCGGATCCAAGTACTTGCGATCTGCAATCTGCTCCTGGAAGACGAACTCCGGATAGGCATCGCCACCGTGTTCGCTTCGGTCCAGACCCTCCTTCTCCTCTTCGGCGGACACCCGCATCCCGACGGTGAGGTCGATCACCTTGAAGACGATGAAGGAGGTGCCGAACGCCCAGGCTGCGATCGCTGCTGCACCGAGCAGCTGTGTGGCGATTGACCCGTCGCCGAGGATCCCGACGGCGAGAACACCCCAGAGACCTGCGGTCCCGTGCACCGAGATCGCGCCCACCGGGTCATCGATCTTCAGCTTCTCGAGAAGCATCACGGAGAAGACCATCAAGACACCACCGACGAGACCGGCGATGATCGAGGACCCGAACGCGAGGTGATCGGTTCCCGCCGTGATGGCGACCAGCCCGGCGAGGATGCCGTTGAGGGTGTACCCGACGTCCGGCTTCCCGGTGATGATCCATGCAGTGATCATCGCACCGATCGCTCCTGCGCATGCGGCGAGGGTGGTGGTGACCGCCGGGGTGGCGATGTCTGCACCGACGGCGGCGAGCGTGGAACCT
>JAUIIM010000147.1 GCA_030431785.1 Acidimicrobiia bacterium
GATCGCGATCAACTCGTGGACGGGCGTCGCGTATTCACTTCCCCGGTGTGCATGGGGTGCGGCCCCCGTGCACACGCGCTCGGACGTCGGGAGCGGGATCGGGTTCGTCCACAACACGCTCATGTTCGATGCGCCTGCGAAATCGGTCGTGTACGGACCGTTCGCCCCTTCTCCGCGATCCTTTCTGAAAGGCGAGCGACATCTTTCTCCGAAACCGATCTACTTCGTCGGGAACAAGCGGGCCCACGAGGTCGGTGAGAAGCTGATCGCCTACCTCGATGAGCCGACGAAGGCGCGTCTTTCGTCGGTGGCCTGGTCAGCCTTGCGAGGTTGAGCGGACGATTCCGAAGTCCGAGACGGCGTCGGTGACGTCGCGGATCGGGAGTCCCATCACGTTCGACCGTGAACCGGCAACGTTCTCGATCAACCAACCACGGTCACCTTGGATCGCATATGCTCCGGCCTTGTCAAACGGCTGGGTGCGTGCCACATAGTCGACCAGCTCCGGCTCGGAGCGAGTGTGGAAGCGAACGCGACTCTCACTGACGCCGAATCGTTCCTCCGTGCCCATCCGGACCATCCAGCCGGTGAGCACTGAATGCGAACGGCCGGACAAGGAGGTGAGCATCGCGACGGCTTCTTCTTCGTCCGAGGGTTTGCCCAGGATATTGCCATCACGGACGACCGTCGTGTCGGCCCCGAGGACGACCGCAGTGTCGTCCTCGACGGAACGTGCCTTTTCTTGCGCGAGACGAAGCACCATGGCACCCGGATCCTCGCCGGGTACCACCGTCTCGTCGACGTCCGGGACGACGATGTCAAATGCGAACCCCGCTGCTCGCAGAAGAAGATGTCGCCGTGGCGAGCCGGATGCCACGACGAACCGAGGTGTGTTCACGAGAAGGCTTGGAGGCCGGTGATCGCCTGCCCGAGAACGAGCGTATGGATTTCGTTCGTTCCTTCGTAGGTGTACACGGATTCGAGGTTGTTCATGTGTCGCACGACGGGGTACTCGAGGGTGATGCCGTTGGCACCGAGAACACTCCGCGCAGAGCGCGCCGTATCCAGCGCCATCCGGACGTTGACGAGCTTGCCGAAGTTCACATGTTCTGCGGAGAGCGAACCTTCGTCCCGCTTGCGACCAAGGTGCATGGCAAGCAGCATGCCCTGGTTCACACCCACCATCATCTCCACGAGTTTCTGCTGGGTGAGCTGGAACGCACCGATCGGCTTGGCGAATTGCACCCGCTCCGTCGAGTACGTGAGCGCTGCCTCGTAGCAGGCGCGGGCAGCTCCAACGGCTCCGAACATGATCCCGAACCGTGCTTCGTTCAGACACGACAGCGGACCCTTCAGGCCTTGGACGCCCGGGAGCATGGAATCCGCAGGGAGACGTACGTCGTCCATCACGAGTTCGCTGGTCACCGAGGCACGGAGCGACAGCTTCTGGTGGATCGTGTTGGCCGTGAATCCTGGCGTGTCCGTCGGAACGATGAAGCCACGAATACCCTCTTCGGTACGTGCCCACACGACGGCGACATCGGCGATCGAGCCGTTGGTGATCCACATCTTGGTGCCGTTGAGCACCCAGTCGTCACCGTCACGGGTTGCGACCGTACGCATCGATCCGGGATCCGATCCGGAGTCTGGTTCCGTGAGGCCGAAGCATCCCACGACCTCACCGCTGGCCATGCGCGGGAGCCATTCCTGTTTCTGATCCTCGGATCCGAAGGCCCAAATCGGGTACATGGCAAGCGATCCCTGTACCGACACGAAGCTTCTGATCCCCGAGTCGCCGGCCTCCAGCTCGGTGCAGGCGAGACCGTACGCGACCGCCGAGGTGCCGGCGCATCCGTACCCGTCGAGGTGCATCCCGAGGAGACCCATGTCCCCCATCTCACGGATGAGCTCCTTCGGGAAGGTGCCGACGTCGAACCACTCGGCGATGTCCGGCAGGACACGGTCCCTCACGTAGCCGCGAACGGTGTCACGGAGGAGGCGTTCCTCTGGATCCAGCATGTCGTCGATCTGGAGGAAGTCGACAGGATCAAGTTTCCCTGGGGTGATCGCGTGGTGCGATGCATCGGTCATGTACGTCTCGCTCGTCGGGGCCGTTGTCCCCTCCATGGTATTGGACATCGCCCTACTGCGTCCGCGGAATCGTCGCTTCAGAACAACGTGGGGTGCTCATCGGGTTCTTCGCATCCTTTGATGCCCGTCCAGGGGATCGACTGCATGTACGCCCACGATCTGCGATGCACGGTCGAAGGGCCGATCGCCCGAAGGGCCGCCCGGTGGTCGGGGCTCGGGTAGCCCTTGTTGGAGTCGAATCCGTACCACGGATACGACACCGCCTCCGCCCGCATCATGCGGTCTCGCGTGACCTTTGCGACGATCGAAGCTGCCGCGATGCTCAAGGAGCGACGGTCGCCCTTCACGAGCGTCGTGGTCGCACCCCTCCCGACGAAGTCCCAGTTCCCGTCGACGAGCGAGTGGTCGGGATGGACCCCGAGTCGTTCGATCGCTCGGTTGGTCGCAAGACGTTGGGCATCCGACATCCCCAGCGCATCACACTCCTCGGCCGATGCGTGCCCGACCGCCCAGTGTGTCGCCCAGCCGGTGATCCGATCGACGAGCGCCTCCCGTTCCGTCTCGCGCAGCTGTTTCGAGTCGCGGATCTTGTAGATCCGTGAATCCTGAGGGATCACCACCGCTCCGACGGTGATCGGACCGGCCCAAGCTCCCTTTCCGACCTCGTCGAACCCGACCACGGTCTGGACCCCATCGCGCCACAGCCCCTGTTCGATGTCCGTGCGCGGCGCTGATGATCGCAGCGAGGGACGAAGCTTCGGGACGGAACGCGCCATGCCTCCATGGTACGACGTCGACTACACGGTGGTCACGGTCAACCCGTCGTAGGCGACGTCGAATCCCACCGCAACCGCCGATGCGGCGATCGGACTGCTCGGCTCCGCAACGGCATTCGAGTGATTCAGGTGCGTCAGGACGATGCGAGTTCTCGGTGCGAGGTGACGGAATCTGGAGATGGTGTCTTCGACGAATGGATGCGGGATGTCGTCGAGGTTGCGCCCGGGGAGTTCCGTCGGTGCGCTGAACGTCGCATCGAGGAGTGCGACGGCGTGTTCTTGGATCGTTGCCTCGGCTTCGGCCCAGGCTTCCCAACGGTCGATGTCCGGGAGATACAGGAGCCAAGGAGCGCCGTCGACCATCACCGAGAAGGCCACGGTGTCGGTGTATTCGGCCCGATGAGGGACCGGGATACCACGAAGCGTGACCGACTCGTCGAGTCGGTAGTCCGATGAGATGGAAACGGGCGCGAGGTGGCCGTCTTCGATCAAGGCTGCCCACGGGTCGTTCCGCATCATGAATCCATGGAACGCATCGGT
>JAUIIM010000033.1 GCA_030431785.1 Acidimicrobiia bacterium
TCCGCACGAACGGGACCATGACCTCGACGTTCGTGAAGCCCATCTCGTCGCGGACCGCCTTGATGGCTTCACATTCGAGGGCAAAGGCTTCGGCGAAGTCCTTCGATACGTAGCGTGACGCACCCCGGAACCCGATCATCGGGTTCTCCTCGTCTGGCTCGTACAACTCCCCGCCGACCAGGTGTGCGTACTCATTCGACTTGAAGTCCGAGAGGCGGACGATCACCGGCTTCGGGTGGAATGCCGCGGCGATGGTCGCCACGCCTTCCTTGAGCTTCTCCACGAAGAAGGTCTTGCCGTCCGGGTAGCCGGATATCCGCTCTGCGACCTCGGCTTGGAGGTCGGATGGAAGTGCGTCGGTCTCAAGGAGCGCGCGGGGGTGGACACCGATGACGCCATTGATCACGAACTCGACGCGGGCGAGTCCGACGCCCTCGTTGGGAATCCGAGCGAACGCAAAGGCACGCTCAGGGTTGGCCACGTTCATCATGACCTTCAACGGGATCTCCGGCATCGCATCGAGCTCGATACGTTGGATGTCAAACCGGAGCTCACCCTCGTAGACGAAACCCGTATCGCCTTCGGCACACGAGACCGTGACCGTGTCACCGTTCGTCAGCAACTCGGTTGCGTTGCCGGAGCCGACGACTGCGGGGATACCGAGTTCGCGAGCGATGATCGCGGCATGACAGGTTCGCCCACCACGATTCGTGACGATCGCCGAGGCACGACCCATGACCGGCTCCCAGTCAGGATCGGTCATGTCTGCGACGAGCACGTCACCGGGTTGGACCTCGTGCATCTGGTCAGGACTGGCGACGATTCTCACGGGCCCGACGCCGATGCGCTGACCGACACTCCGTCCGATCACCACCGGCTCACCCTCGTCCACCTTGTGATACCGCTCGAGGACCCTCCCGGAGTCGTGGCTCGCAACGGTCTCGGGCCGGGCCTGGAGGATGTACAGCCTGCCGTCTACTCCGTCCTTCGCCCACTCGATGTCCATCGGTCTGCCGTAGTGCTGCTCGATCGTCATCGCGAGGCGGGCAAGATGTGCCACATCGTCGTCGGAGATGGAGAACCGATTCCGTGCCGTCTCGTCGACGTCGACGACCTCGACACCCCCGGTCGAAGCGAAGTGCATCTTCTGGCGCTTCGCTCCGAGAGAACGACTGACGACGGGGTTCTTTCCCGCCTCGAGCGCGACCTTCGAGACGTAGAACTCATCGGGCTCGACGGCGCCTTGGACGAGCATCTCCCCCAGCCCGTAGGTGGACGTGATGAACACGACTCCATCGAAACCTGACTCCGTGTCGACGGTGAACATCACACCGCTCGACCCCTCCCCTGCGCGGACCATGTGCTGAACACCGACGGAGATCGAAACATCGGTCTCGGCGAAGCCCTTGTGGGCGCGGTATGCGATCGCACGATCGTTGTAGAGGGAGGCGAACACTGAACGGACCGACGCGAGCACCTGATCGATGCCACGCACGTTGAGATACGTCTCCTGCTGACCTGCGAATGATGCCCCAGGGAGGTCCTCGGCGGTAGCCGACGAGCGGACCGCAACGGTGAACTCGTCACCCAGGTCCTTGCCCATGTCGCCGTACGCGGCAGTGATCGCCTCCTGGAGCGGGGCGGGAAGCGGCGCTGCCTCGATCATCGCCCGGATCTCTCGTCCAGCGGTCGCAAGGGCGACCACGTCGTCGACGTCGATCCCATCGACGAGGGATGCGATCTTTGCGTCGAGGTCATTGTCCGTGAGGAACAGACGGAACGCCTCGACTGTGGTGGCGAATCCGCCGGGGACGTCGACACCGAGGTCCGAGAGCTGTGACAGCATCTCCCCCAGAGAAGAGTTCTTCCCACCTACCTCGCCGATGTCGTCCATCCCGACTGCATCGAGTTGTCTGATCAGTGCTGACATCTATGAAGCCCCATCATCGTCGTCACGAATCTCCACTCTAGGGAGTCGTGCCACCCCACGATCCAAACAGCGCGCCTATGGGCGATGCGTCTTGTCGACCACCGAAACAATCCCAAGAATTGCCGTGCAGCCATGAGTCCCGAGATCAACCGTTGCGGACGATGAAGTCAGTCTGCCTCTGTTGCAAGGGCGTCGTTCGTTTTCGAGTCTGCGAGGTTCAGAAGCCGGATCTGCTCGGCTGCGCGCACGTGTTCCGCAGCCAGGCGATGCGCCAGATCGGCGTCGTTCGCTTCGATCGCATCGACGAGCTGGCGGTGCTGTTCCAAAGCCTCAACACGACGGTCCTCGCGTTCGTACGTGGTACCTCGAAGAAGGACGAGCGGGGTCTCGAGCGAGTGCAACGCAGCGAGCAGATACCGATTGCGTGATGCGTGATACACGGCCTCGTGGAACTGGCGGTTCAATGCGAGGAGCAGGGAAATATCGTTCGGGTCCGCCTCCTCCTGCTTGCGAAGGTTGTCGCGCAGGATGGCGATTTCCGCCGGGGTGGCCTGGCGTGCCGCTCGGCTCGCAGCAAGCGACTCCAGAACGGATCGCACATCGTAGATCTCACTGACCCTGTGGTGGTCGAGCGTTGCGACGACAAGGCCCCGACGCGGCGCGGCTCCGAGCAATCCTTCCGACTCCAGCAAGCGCAACGCGTCGCGGGTCGGGGTTCGGCTGATTCCGAGCCACTCCGCGATCTCGGCCTCACGCATTCGCTGCCCGGGCTCGAACTCATGAGCTTCGATCGCCGCCTTGAGGCGCTCATATGCAATGTCAACGAGCGATCCGGAACCTCGCATGTAGCGCCTCCTCGCCATAGCGATTGCCATATCGGACCGTTCCCGATCCAAGTGGACACAACAGTACACGGCTGTCCACGCCACTGAAGGTGGAGGCAGATCGTTCGCACGTCGACATACGACGGGATCGACCATCGGGCGACGCAGAACTTCTTCCCTGCGCGACGGAGGCGACCTGCTCGGAAGGATGTTTGGATTCCTGACAGCTGGGTAGACAGCTTCGAACGTGAAAGGAGAGCACGAAGAATGCTCATACTCGGAATCATCCTCATCATCGCAGGAGCGTTGCTCGACATCGGCATCCTGTACACGATCGGTGCGGTCCTCGCAGTGATCGGACTCATCCTCTGGATCCTCGGAGCCACCGGTCGCGCCGTCGGCGGCCGTAGCCACTGGTATTGATCGACGTCCGGTACGACTGGACGACGTCGGGCAAACGGACTCGCTCGGCGTCGCCGGGGGTTGCCGGAAGACGGGCGATCAGAGGCTCATCAACTCTCGGATGTCGTATGCCATGAGGACGAGGAGGAAAGCGATCACCCCGACATGCAGCACGGTGATCGGTTTGCGCCACGGATGCTTGGCCCTCCAGAAGCGCCGGATGCTCACCACGTTCGCCACGAGCGCAACGCTGGCGATGACGATCCCGAGGACGGGTCCGACGCCCGGAGCCAGACCGATGAAGGGAGCGACGAATGGGAGCACGACATATGCGAGCGTGCAGCGAATCCCTGACACGACGATGGACCAGTTGAACGCCTTCTGCGCTTCGATCCGCGCGGCACGCTGTTGGCGCTTGATCGTCTCGAGATCCTGCGTCTCGATGTCGTGAGCGGATCGGTCGTCGACAGTCACGAATCTCCTTCGTCCGCCCTGGAGGCTACTCCCCTTCACGGGCCAGATCGCGGCGCAGGGTGTAGCCCGCGAGTCCGGCTACGTTCGGCCCATGGAAGCACGACCCCCGACCGACGTCGCAGAAGCCTTTGTCGAGATGGCCCACTCGATCGTCTGGGCGAGCGCGGCAACCGTCACGCCCGACAGACGACCGCGGACCCGCATCCTTCACCCCGTGTGGAAGTGGGACGGGACCACACTGTCGGGTGTGCTCGGCACGGCGCCGACACCCGCCAAGACGGCCGATATCGGCTACTCGCCGAACGTATCGTTCAGCTACTGGCAACCGAACCACGACACTTGTCGAGCCGACTGCTCCGTTGAGCGGTTCACGGACGACGAGACATGCGCCGAGGTGTGGAACGAGCTGGCCGAGGCCCCCGAGCCTGTCGGGTACGACCCATCGATCATCCCCGCATGGGCCGACGGACCATCATCGCCCGCGTTCACTGCGTGGCGTCTCACCCCGTATCGGATCCGGGTGTTCCCCGGAGATGCGTTGACCTCGGGATCAGGCGAGGTCTTTTCCTGGTCGGCGTAGCGCAGACGATGCGAAAGCCTCCTCGCGCTGTCAGGCGCAGCAGGTGTCCTCGAGCGAGCCTGCGGTCCACGTTTGGTAGGCCACGTAGGCTGCGATTCCTGCGATCACAAGCGCCGAGACCGGGTCCGCCCACCACCATCCGAACAGCAGATTGGCGCCCAGGCCGACGAGGAGCGAGGCAGAAAGGGCCGTGCAGACGTCCGTCTGGGTCGCCTCGGCAGCTGCGGCACGTGATCCGAGCGCCGGAGCAAGGCGACGTTTCGCCCGAGCAATGAACGGCATCACGATCAGAGAGGCGGCGGCGATCGCCACTCCCACGACACTCGGGGACGGTTCCGATCCTTGGATCAGGTCACGACTTGCCTCGAACCCGACGTAGATCGCCAGGGCTGCAAACGAAACGGCGATCAATCGTTGCGCACGCGAATCGTCGTCCTGGCGACAGCCGTCGAGTCGTTCGCGCCGAAGACGCCACATCAGGATAAGTGCAGCGGATACCTCGATACCTGAGTCGATACCGAATCCGACGAGACCGGCCGAACCAGCGACGACACCGGCGGTCACGGCAACGACGCCTTCGATGCTGTTCCACCCGATCGTGAACCAGTTGAGGAGCCGAGCCTTGCGTACGGCCTCATCGCGGTTCTCGGTGACCGTGATCACGCCGATTCCTCCCCAACCGCCTCGCAGTGACACACGACGGAGATGATCGCTTTGAGCGCTGTCCCGAGGGCGGGATCGGCCAGTTCGTAGCGGATTCGACGCCCCTCGCGCTCGGTGGACACCAACCCGCAACCGCGAAGGCACGCGAGGTGGTTCGACAGGTTCGACGCAGAGGATCCCGTGACTGCGGCGAGTTCCGTGGGGTACGCGGCTCCGGCCGCAAGGCGCATCAGGACGGCCTGGCGTACCGGATCGGCCAGCGCAACACCGAGGCGTGTCACCGCCTCGACCTCGTCCGTAGGGAGTGTTCTGAATACTTCAGCCATGACTGAACTATAACAGAACCGTGCCGACCACGGGTCGCGACTATGGTCGCCCCATGAACTGTGCGTGGTGCAGACAGCCGATGGGGTACGTGCACGGCCACGCCGCTTGTCTGGACAGCAGGTGTGCGATGTTCGGCCTCAACCAGGCGGAGTGCTGCGACGGTGAGACCGCTGAAGCCTGCCCCGCACCGTCGGCGGCCGTGGCATCGCCAACTCCCGTTGACAAGCCGTCAGGCTGATTCCGCTCCTTCGTGTGAAGCGAACAGGGTCAGTTGCATGTCCTCCGGGTCCCGGAGCCGCACGTTCCGATCCTGCCACGGCGTGTCCACGACGACACCCTCGGCCGCCGCCCCTGCGGCGACGAGGCCGGTTGCCACTGCATCGACGTCGTCGACTTCGAGTGCGAAACGGACGGTGCCGGCGACTCTGCGCCCGACCTCCACTCGGTCGATGTAGCCGGCTTGCGTTTCGTCGAGCAGCTCGAGCGTCGCCCGACCGACATTGAGGACGACGACCCGTCCGTCATCTGAGCTCCAATCGGCGATCTGGTTGAAGCCGACGGCATCCCGATAGAACGCAACCGCCCGATCGAAGTCCTCAACCGTCAGTGCGATCCTGAACTCAGCGACCTCATGCATCCGCCGTGCTCCTCTGTTCATTTGGCCCTTCATGCTCAACCATGATGAGGATGTTGCCAAGCTTGTGCCCGGTCTCCGCCAGGCGGTGGGCATCAGGAACGTTCTCGAGGTCATACGTCGATCCGATGACGGAGCGAATTGATCCTTCGCCGATGAGTCGGGCAACTTCCTTCAACTCATCCCGTGTCTCGTCCCGTCGTGTCTTTGTGGTGACGAACGATCCGCCCACGCCAAGAATTGCACCGACCGATCGTGCTCGCAAAACGCCCGCCGCGTCAAAGACGATGTCGAATCGTTGGTCGAGCGCCAACACATCCGTGGTCGCGTAGTCGACCACCTCATCGGCTCCAAGACCGCGCACGGTATCGAGGTGCGAGCCGCTGCTCACGCCCACGACGCGCGCACCCTTCGCCTTCGCGATCTGGACCGCATACGATCCGACGCTCCCGGATGCACCGTTCACCAGGACGTTGCTCTCGGGTGCGATGCCACCGCTCGTGAGGAAGTGCAACGCAGCCATGGCCCCCACGGGCACCGTCGCAACCTCGGTGTAGGCAACGCCTTCCGGGATGGGTACGACGAGTCCGTCTGCCGGCGACACGACGAACTCGGCGTGGGCTCCGTGGCTCGTGCCCGATGTCGTTCCGAACACTCGGGTACCGACCTCCCAGCCCACCACACCTTGCCCGACCTCGGCGATCACCCCGGCGAACTCGTGCCCGAGTACCCGTTTGGGCTTCTCGCCGAACGCACGGACGACGAGGCTCGGCATCTTCCGCATCACGACGTCGCCCCGCGTCACCGACGTTGCTTTGACTCTGATCAGCAGCTCGCCCGGCCCGGCGACCGGTCTCGGCACTCTGATGACCCTGAGACGGTCGGCCGATCCTGCTCTTGTCGTCTCGACCACTCGGATCGTGGATGTCGCCTTGGTGGCTTCTGTTGCTTCCGTCATGTGTTGTCTCCTTTGTTTCGATGCTGTCGTTTGTTCACGTCGCCGCGCGGCGCCACCTACAGGTGCGTCCTCGATGCCCGATGCGCACTGCCAATCCACTTGTCCACGTCCACACCCTTGAACAGCAGCCAGAGTGCGAAGATGAGTTCGCCGGGCACCGCAAGCGCGATGACCACGATCTCGAGTGCTCCTGCAAGATCAGGGGACAACAGGACGCCAAAGCTCTGGGCGAAATATCCGAAACCTGCGGCAGCGAGCAGGAGCCCGACGAGCTTCGGGACAAAGCCCGAACGGAACGCCAGCCACCCGGTCAGAACCAGGGACAGCGCAAAGAACAAGCCCCACACCAGCACGATGTAGTCATTGGTGTCCTGGAAGAACAGCGCCAGTGCTTCACGCTGCTCAGCAGAGAACACGGTCAGGTAGCCGGCCCCTCCAACAGCAACCAACGTTGCAATGCTCGTAAACAGGTTGCCGGCTGCCATCACTACGCCTTCGGCTACGCGAGCCAATGCCGCACCGAAGGAGCCGGCTCGACTTACCGGCCGGAAGAGGACGTAGAGAACAGCGGCCAGCGCGATCTCGATGATGAAGATCGTCGCTTCGCCGGCCATCCCGAGTCGGAAGAGCCCCTCGCTCGCCCGAATGCTCTCGGCGGTCGCTGCGGCGTCGCCGGTGACGACGAGGGACGACCGAATACCCGTCGACAGCGGGTAGACGACGAAGATGGCCAGATACAGCATCCCCGCGAGGAGCGTCAGGCGACGGAGTCGCCGACGCACCGATGCGCGTTCGTCGGTCGTGTTCGTGGTACTGGTTGTCATGGTGGACATGTGGTCTCCTTGCTGGTCGGGTGTACGGGTACGGTCGGTCGTGTTGGTCATGTGTGCTCTCCTTTGTGCACGCCGCTGATCTGGGAAGCGGCGATCGCGATCTCGGAACCGACGAGTGCTCCCACGAGGACGTTGACCACCCAGAACGGGTCGGATCCCCCAAGGATGAGCGCAACGGCGAGGACTGCCCCGGCCGACAGGATGACGCGGGCGCGATCCTGTTGGCGTCCCGCGACACGGTCGGCATCACCCGGATTGCGGGCCGCGATCCAAATGTGTCCGGCGGCGATGGTGCCGACAAGCGCGACCACGCTCCAGAACGCAGCCCAACCAAGGTCGATGGTCGCCACTGGACTACCCAGCGTCTCGGCACCGACGATCACGACGTAGACGACCGACGAGACCGCGATGCCGGCAAGGGTGACCCATGCGCTCTTCTCCCGGAATGTCATCAGCTCTCCTCTCTCGTAGCTTCGTTCCAACGTATGAGATCGAGAGCCGCCCGTCTTGAACCTGCACGTCGATGATTTGACATTTCGTGCCAGACACCGGCGGCTACGATGCCCCGGCGAGCAAGGTGAGGACAAACAGGTGAACGTGATCGGCGGGGTGTTCGTCCGTACTGTCGTCGCAGCGTCCGTCTCGGATGAGTCGCGGGAAGACCTCCTCGCGAGCGTCGGGCTACCAGCGACCGTCACACGTGCGGAGGCGTCGCGAGAGATCCTGTCCGCCGACACGTACTACGACCTGATCGAACGCGCGACCCCACCTGGCGATGCCGACCTGCCGATCCGATATGGGGAGTTGTTCGATCTCGATGCCCTCGGAGCCCTCGGCCTCGCGTTCAAGACGGCGCCCACGGTCCGCGACGCCCTCCAACGACTCTCGCGGTACATCCTCGTCTTGACCAACACGTTGGAGTACGAGCTCCGCCCTGCCGAGGCGGGAGCCGTCTACGTGCTGTCTCGACCAGATCATCGACGAGGAGCTCGGATCGCGAACGAGTGCGCCATGGCCGCGATCGTCAAGGTGCTGCGCGAAGCGACGACGCGGGCGCTGGCTCCATCCCAGGTCACCTTCAGCCACCCCGCTCCCTCATCGACCTCCCGGCACCGTGACTATTTCGGCGCACCGGTCGTGTTCGATGCTTCCCACAACTCACTCGTGCTGTCGGATCGGGTGCTCGCCACCCCCACAAAGCTGGGGGACGAGGGGATCTCGGCGTTCCTCCTCGCCGAACTCGACCAGTTGAGGAGGCGCCGCCCGGACCGCCCGCTCGATGACCAGGTGTACACCGCCGTCACCGATGCGCTTCCTGACGGCCTTCCACGCCGGGCACAAATCGCGCGAAGGCTCGGGATGAGCGAACGGACGATGCTTCGCCGTCTCGCGGAACACGGCGAGACATACCAGTCCATCGCCCGCCGCGCCCAGCTCGAGGCAGCGGAAGCGCTTGTGACCGAAGGGACGGCGTCATTCGGGGAGATCGCGTTCCTCACCGGGTTCTCGGATCAGAGCGCGTTCTCGCGTGCGTTCAAGGGCTATACCGGAGTCACCCCGATGGCCTTCCGCGAAGGCCTCGCGAGCTGACCTGACGAGCACGTAGGAACATCGCCACCCTCGGACCGGCACCACGCAGTTCAGGAGCCGAGGTCGAGAGCTCCGAGCCAGTCCACGACCACGGAAGCGACGCGTTCCCAGCCGTCGTCGAGCATGAGGTCGTGGCCGATACCCTCGACGATCACAGCTTCTGACCCGTACTTTCGCGCCGTCTCCTCCAACTCGCCGACCGAGAACAGCGCATCGTCTCGCGCTCCCACGACCAACACCGGAGCATCTACGTGGTGCGGTTGCGGCCGCTTGAAGATCATGTCCAGGTAGGCCCAGTACGACTCGGTCTGCAGACGCCCGACCGTCCGTGCAACGACTTCAGCGTTCGAGGACGGGCGGAACAACAGGTCGGCGGCCCTATCGGGGTCGTCGACCATAGGACCGAGCGACAGTGTCAGATTCGATCGTAGGAACGCACCCGGATGCTTCCGGACTGCCCGCATCGTCGCGCCGATCGCCCCACGGGTCGGGACCGGGGCCAGCAACACGCCCGCCGGTGCGGGGTGTCGTGCGAGGTAGTGCTGGACCACCAGCCCGCCCATCGAGTGCCCGATCAGCACTGGCGGTGTATCGAATCCGGCGGCGACCCCAGCGACATCGTCGACGTAGTCCCGGATACGGGCCCGACGGATGTTTCCCGGCGACGACCCGTGGCCGCGGAGGTCGATCGCGTGTGTCCGAAACCCGCGATCTACGAGGAACTCGGAGAACGGCTCCCAGCACCATCCCGCATGCCACGCCCCGTGTACGAGGACGACGTCGACCGCGTCGCGATCCCCCTCGGGCTCGGTGGTGACATAGTGGACCGGCACCATCGCATCGTACCGAAACCGTCTAGGAGGCGCTCAGAACGAGGCGAAGGTCAGTCGAGGGCGTCGAAGTCGCGCTTGACCTGGCGGTACCAACGCATCCCACCGATCGGATTCTTCCAGCGGCCCTTCATCGCCTTTGCGGCCTCGGCATGGGTCGTGTCTCCGTCGGCGACCTGCTCCTTGAGGTGCGCGTCTTGCTGAATGATGATCTCGTTGTGGTCATCCCCGGTGAAGGATTGGTCACACGGACCACCGAGATCTCGACAGGTCATGGTCTTCATCGTGTACTTCCTTTCATGGCATCGCCGGAAATCTGGATCGATGCTCAGCTTTGCTCAATCCGAATCATGTTGCCTGCCGGATCGCGTACTGCGGCATCGCGCACACCCCAGAAGCGATCGTCGGGCTCTGCCAAGACCTCCGCATCCGCACATGCAGCAACAGCCTCGAAGGTCTCAGCCAGATCGTCCGTGCTGAAGAAGGCGCCGGGCAACTCGCCTTTCGCCAAGAGGGCCGCGAGCGCATCGCCATCTTCCCGGGACCGACCAGCATGCGGTTGCGACAGGACGATCTTGATCTCGGGTTGGCTGTCCGTCGCAAGTGTGACCCAACGGAATCCACCGCGACTCAGGTCTTTGACAACAGTGAGCCCGAGAACGTCTCGGTAGAAGGCGAGGGCCCGCTCCGGGTCATCGCAATAGATATGCACAGTGCTCAGCGAAACAGTCATGACCCCATCGTATTGAGTACGTCTGGAGTTGCTTCTCCAAAACTGCTCGATCTAAGTCACACCGAACGGCGCGGTCGAGTCACCGTCATCACCGAGCAGAGCGCGAGGCCGTCAACCTCCTCGTGGAGCTCGGATCGATATTCGCTCGGGCTCACTCCCACGAGTTCTTTGAACTTCGAGGAGAACGATCCGAGACTCGTACAACCGACGGCCATGCAGATCTCGGTGACCGACAGGTCGGAGCGCCGCAGCAGAGCCTTCGCACGCTCGATGCGGCGGGTCATGAGATACGAATATGGCGTCTCCGAGTATGCCGCCTTGAATCGCCGCGTGAAGTGCGACGGCGACATCATCGCTGTGTTCGCCAACTCACCGACGTCCAAGGGCTCGGCGAACTCACGGTCCATCCGATCACGTGCACGTCGCAGTCGTCTCAGCTCGTCCAGGTCGCGGTTCATGGGTGGGATTCTATAGGTACCAATCGGGGCGGCTATGTCCTACGGTGAATCCCACCAACGGAGAACCCGGGTCGCATAGAACGTGAGCCATTTCGATGGCGCGCCCTCGTCGACGTCGACATCGAACCATGTGCGTCCGCGGAATGTCGGACCCTGGAGCCACGTCCCGTCATCCTGTCTCTGGGACCGGATCTCTGCAATCGCTGGCCCGATTCGGGCGTCTGGTACCGCACGATCCACCGACGCTGCACGACGGAAGTAGTCGGCGGCCCTGAGCACGTTGTAGCGCCACCGGAACGGATACGAGAACTGGAAGACCCACTCGGCGACCGGTTCGCCGGTCGATCTCCGCAAATAGAGGTCCCTCGCCAGCAGGCACTGCTCGCCAGCACTGCGGATGCCCTTCGTCGAGATCCCCGTGAACTCTTCGTAGGCCACGAGCCCGAGAAGCGTGTTGAGTGTCGAGTGGTACGAGGAGCGGGTCGACCCGTTCTCCCACTCGCAGTCCCAACCGCCGTCCGACATCCGATGCTCGGCGAACCAGTCGAGCAACGGGGAGGTGTCCACACCGAGCCACGCACCGTTTGCGAGCGTGAAGGCGTTGATGCAGCAGTCGACCTCTCCAGCCCAGTATGGGAGATCGTCGTACTCCCAAGTACTGTTCGCCGCGAGCTTGGCTGCCGTCCCCTCGAGCACAGCGGCATCGACGCCCCACTCACGCAGCGTGTTCAACGACCATGTCGTTGCGATCCACGGCTGACCGCCGACGTCGGCAGGGTCCGGATTGTGCCAATCGAAGTCACCGGGGAAGTACGCACCACCCGCCCACTGCCCGTCGTCATCCTGTTTGGCCAGCAACTGGGCACCGAAGCCCTTCGATGCGACGGTGCGCCGCGTCTGCTCCCAGACCTCAGGCGGAGCATCGAGGAGGTCACGCTCGACCTGCCAGCGAAGTGCCGGGTCGCTGTCGAGCAGCCAGGCTTCCAAGTTGGCGACGGATTCATCGGACTTCATGGTGCTTCGCCAGAAGCGTCTGCACGCCCGGACAAACCGAGGAGGTTGCCCTCCGAATCCCTGAAGAACGCAAGCATCTCCACCTGTCCCGGCTCCCCGAAGAGTCCCTGCGGATCCGGGAACACCGCGTGCGGTTCCGCTTCGATGGTGACTCCTGCCTTGCGGAGCCGCTCCGTCTCGGCGGCAACATCCTCCACGTCGAGATAGAACAGCGCCGAAGGCGCACCCTTCTCGAGCAACAGTCGTCCGCTCCCCGTGTCCAGGAAGGCGAGACCGGGAGGGTCGAACTGGGCGATGAGCTCGAGCTGGAGCACATCGACATAGAAGCCGACGGCGCGATCCAGGTCTTCGACGTGCTGGGCAATTTGACGGATACGGGATCGACTCATCCTGTCATCTTATGTCGCAAGCAAACTGCGCGTCGAGACGAAGGCGACCTAGGGGGTGTGGACCAGCGTCGCAAGGTGCAACCCACAGTGCCTCCGCAACCTGATGATGCGCCACACACTAAATTTGAGGCATGCACCCGAACGCGGAGTCGAGCACACGATGACGGAGCTACCCGACGGCATGGAGATCCTCGGCGTCCGGACCCCCGGCTTCGGAGACACGACCTACGTCGTCACCTATGACGGACTCGGGATCCTGGTCGACCCTCAACGCGATGTGGATCGGTTCCTTGACCCGTTTGCCGAGCGTGACGCCGAGCTGCGGTGGGTGGTCGAGACCCACCTGCACAACGACTACGTGTCCGGTGGTGTCGTCGCCGCCCAACGGACGGGCGCCGAGCTCGTGCTGCCGGCGGGAGCTGCACCCGAGTTCCCCAACACGCCGGCGTTCCATCGCGAACGATTCGGCGACGCAACCCTCGCGATCGAACCGATCCACACACCGGGCCACACACCCGAACACATGTCGTATCTCGTGATCGTGGAAGGAGAACCGATCGCAGTCTTTTCCGGAGGAAGCCTCCTGGTCGGGTCCGCCGGGCGACCCGACCTGCTCGGACCCGAACGAGCCGACACACTCGCTCGTCTCCAACACGGCTCCGTCCATCGGCTCGCCGAACTCCCCGACGATCTGGGGCTCTATCCGACGCATGGCGAGGGATCGTTCTGCACGGTCAGTGGTGCGGGTCAGACCACGTCGACGATCGGAGCCGAGAAGCGGTCGAATCCGGTGTTCTCGTACGAAGACGTGGATGCGTTCGTCAAGGGCCAACTCGGTGTCCTCCAGCCGTATCCGGCGTACTACCGGTACATGGGTCCGGCGAACCTGGCCGGCGGTACAGCCCTTCCAGAACACCAACTGAAGGTCCTGTCTGTCCCGGACGTCGAGTCTCACCTCGACTCGGCGGCGATCATCGACATTCGGTCCCGCGACGCGTTCGCTGCCGGACATATCCCCTCGTCCCTCGGCATCGAACTGGCAGATGATTTTGCCGTTTGGGTCGGGTGGCTGGTCGACATCGATACTCCTCTCATCCTCGTCCTCGATCCGGACCAAGACATCGACGAAGCACGGACCCAGCTCGGGCGAATCGGCTACGACAACATCGTCGGAATCGTTGACGGTGTCGAAGCATGGGAGCGAACGGGCAACTCGCTCGACCGGCACACGAACATCGACCTGAGTGAGGCGATCCGGCTGTTGAGCGATGGCACCCCCCTACTCGACGTTCGCTCTCCCGGCGAGTATGAGGATCAACGTGTCGATGGAAGCTTCCACATCTATCTGCCGGACCTCGTCGACAGCGACCCGACCGACACGATCGGCGACGAGCCCGTGATCGTGGCGTGCGGTTCGGGCTATCGCGCCAACACTGCAGCGAGCCTCCTCCAACGTCGGGGGGTCCAGCCGATCGTCTTGGCATCAGGGGGAATCGGGGATCTGGTCCAAAGACAGTCGGCCACCTGACGGCAAGAGCTGCTCGTTCCACCACAGCCCGGGCACCGCGGACTACGATCGCATTGAGTTGCTGCGCGACCCAACCGCGGCCTGCCCAGCTCACCCGAGGGCGACCCACACCGGTCCCTCGGCACCGATACGAAGGGATAGAACGATGTCGACCAACGACACAAGTGCTTGGGCGGTGGGATGGACCATCTTTGCGGCCGTCTGGATGTGGATTCTCGGCTTCTTCCATGGTCTTGCCGGACTCGCAGCCATCATCGAGGACCAGCTCTTTGTGGTCACGCCCGACTACGTCTACCGACTCGACGTGACCACATGGGGATGGGTCCACCTCGTACTGGGCGTCGGAGTCTTCGTGGCAGGCTTCTACCTGTTCAAGGGCGCCGTGTGGGCCCGCACCGTCGGGGTTGCGTTGGCGGCCGTGAGCATCGTCAGCAACTTCCTCTGGTTGCCGTACTACCCAATCTGGGGAATCCTGATGATCGCAGCTGGCGGCTTCGTGATCTGGGCACTCACCGTGCGCGGAGGTGACCTCTCCCTCGACTGAGGCACCGATGCGAATCACGAGTCGCAAAGCCCCCGGTGTCGATCTGGCATCGGGGGCTTCTGCTTTGGTGAAAGGCGATCAGAGACCGGAGGGCCGGTCAGCACCTCTCGCGACCCAGAATGCATTGATCGAATTCTGGATCCTGACATACCAGACGATGTTGCCGATGAACGGAAGCAGGAACCAGAGACCCCACAATGCGTTGATCGGGCTCTGTTCATCGGCCTCGCGGTACATCTTGTCGACCTCGTCGGCCATGAGGAACATGGTGATCGGCCAGAACAGGAACGTGAGGATCAGGAAGAGCACACCACCGACACCGTCGTTCCGGTACGCCTTGAGCTCCTCACCGTTCTGATACGACCACACCCAGGCCCAGATACCGAACGTCACGATCGTGACGAGGATGACAAGCCCCTTGGAGCGGGCTTTCCCGAGCGGCTTGCCCGAAAGCGATGATGATTGGATATCTGACATCCGATCAGGTTACCCCTCGTACCGGGGGCCCGGTTGAACAGGGCCCCGTTACATTGACCTCCCGAGCGACGATGTACAACTATTCGACGACGGAACGGGGATTCTTCGTCGTGAGGAGCCAGAAACCGAGCCAGCCCTCGCCGATCATCGACGGGAGCGCGACCGCGACCAAGAGGATGTTGGCGACCGCGTCGTAGTTGCTGAGAACGATTTGGGCAGTCGAGTCGAGCACATAGGCAACCCCCGCAGCGATGAGCACGTAGCCAAGGGCCTTCGATGCGAGCCCGGAGCGAACGATCAGCGTTCCCAGCATCACCAGATGGATCCCGAAGGCGACGAACCCGACCAACCACGCAGACTCGAACGACCCGAGGCCGATCATCGTCTGGGTTGCGATCTGGTCGGCCGTCATAAACCCGAACGCGTCGGACCCGAGGAGTTGGAGTACTTGGTACAAACCGACGATCCCGACACCCAGTAGAGCGGTGTAGATCAATCGGAACCAGGCCGTGGCGAGAGAAAGATCGGAGTTCGTGTCACGGAACACGATATGGAGCGCCCATGCGATCACCACGTCGAGGACGAAGATCACGGCGAAGGCGACGATGCCGAGCCGGAACAGACCGATCGAGTCCGTGATGTTCGCAACGCTGGCCGATGCATCTCCCGAGACCACGAGACCCTCGCGGACGACGAAGTTGGCAAAGATCGCAAGGACGAACATCGTCAGGTACGAAACCCCTGCGATACGAGCGACCCTGCGTCGAGACATCCGTTCGGGCTCATGGCTCGTGGTGCGGGTCTGGCGATTGGAGGTGGCCTGGAGCGTCATCATTCATTCCTTTCGTGGAGTTCGTACTTAGTACGGTAGATCGAATGGGACACTACTCGTACTTAGTACGGTTGTCAACCCTCGCTGTGGGTTCCGTACCCCTACTTCCGTCGGAGGGGCACGAATATCCAACTGTCTTGACTTTTAACTACTCCGTCGGTAGCTTCTCGGAGTCGCCAAGAGATCCGAATGACACACCAGAAGCTCAGAAGTAGCGAGTGGTTCGCCGCACCGGGGAAGACCGGGGTCGGTCACCGCACATGGCTCAATATCCAGGGCTACCCCGACGACTCGTTCGAGGGTCGCCCCGTGATCGGGATCTGCAACACCGCATCGGACCTCAATCCGTGCAATGCCCACCTCACCGACCTCGCCCACGACGTCGAACGCGGAGTGCTCCAAGCCGGTGGACTCCCCCTCACCTTCCCGGCCATGTCACTCGGCGAACCGCTGATGCGACCCACGGCCATGCTGTACCGCAATCTCATGAGCATGGAGGTGGAGGAGTCGATACGTGCGAATCCTCTTGACGGTGTCATCCTCCTCGGTGGGTGCGACAAGACCACGCCGGCCCTGTTGATGGGTGCCGCCTCGGTGGATCTCCCGTCGATCCTGATCACCGGTGGCCCGATGCTGAACGGCAAGTATCGCGGTCGCGACATCGGATCGGGAACTGACGTGTGGCGCTTCAGCGAAGCCGTCAGAGCCGGCGAGATGACCGAGGCCGAGTTTCGCTCCACCGAGGCATGCATGGCACGAAGCGCCGGGCACTGCATGACAATGGGGACGGCATCGACCATGGCATGCCTCACGGAGGTACTCGGGATGCAGATGCCCGGGAGTTCCGCGATTCCGGCCGCCGATTCCCGACGCAGGAAGTCAGCGTGGTTGGCGGGCCGACGCATCGTTGAGATGGTCACCGAGGGCCTGCGGCCCTCCACGATCGTCACCCGCGAGTCCTTCGAGAACGCCATCGTTGCCAACGCCGCACTCGGGGGCTCGACCAATGCCATCGTGCACCTGCTGGCGATCGCCGGGCGCCTCGGTGTCGGACTCGAACTCGACGACTTCGAAGACGTTGCGCGCGACATCCCACTGATTGCAAACATCCAGCCATCCGGCAAGTTCCTGATGGAGGACTTCTTCTACGCCGGCGGTCTGATGGCCACCCTCTCCGAGGTCGACGATCGGCTCCACCTCGACGCAACCAATGTGGCCGGCACCACGCTCGGAGACGAGATCGCAGCTGCCGAGGTCCACGATCGCGACGTGATCCGTTCCCGGGAGGACCACGATGCTCTGCCGGAGAGCACCGTTGTCCTCCGCGGCAACCTGAGTCCCTCAGGTGCTGTCCTGAAACGATCCGCTGCTTCGCCCGAACTGTTGCAACACCGCGGACGAGCCGTGGTGTTCGACGGCCTCGAAGACCTGGACGCACGCATCGACGATCCCGACCTCGAAGTGGACCCGGACTCTGTTCTCGTGCTCCGAAACTGCGGGCCTGCCGGGTATCCAGGGATGCCTGAGGTCGGGAACATGCCACTCCCCGCCAAGCTCTTGGCCGCCGGTGTCACCGACATGGTGCGCATCAGTGACGCCCGGATGAGCGGCACGGCCTACGGCACCGTCATCCTGCACGTCGCTCCGGAAGCCGCCATCGGTGGACCGCTCGGTCTCGTACGCGACGGCGACTGGATCAGCCTCGACGTGGACGCCCGAACCCTCTCGTTGGAGGTGAGCGACGCCGAACTTGAGACTCGTCGCTCCGCTTTCACTCCCCCGGTCGACATCCCTGATCGCGGCTACACACGCCTCTACATCCAGCATGTGACCCAGGCAGATTCGGGAGCCGACTTCGACTTTCTCACGGGCGGCAGCGGTCCGTATGTCCCGAAGCGCGGGTTCTGACGTTGGTCGACCTCACGACAATCCACCACGTCGACGAGTTCGAGGCGATCGCCACAAGCGTCCTACCCGAATCGATTGCCGACTATGTCGCCGGTGGCGCAGGCCACGAGAAGTCGGTCGCTCGAAATCGGGACGCTCTGGATGAACTCATGCTCGTGCCCAGAGTCCTGCGCGACGTGACCGAGGTCTCCACGTCCACATCGATCCTCGACACGACCACGCGACATCCAATCATCCTCGCCCCGTCGGCGGTGCAGAGGCTCGCGGACGACCGAGGTGAGCTGGCAACTGCCCGAGCAGCCTGCGCTGCTGGGATCACGATGGTCCTTTCGATGAATTCGACGACGCCGGTCGAAGACGTCGCTGCCACCGGCGTGGATTTCTGGATGCAGTTGTACGTCTCTTCGGACCGCGGACACCTACGCGATATCATCGATCGTGCAGCGGCGACTGGGGCCGGTGCGCTCTGCATCACCGTCGACTCTGCTGGAATGCCGGCTCGAGTTCGGGAGCTACACCGCCCCCTTGAGATCCCATCCCACCTCGAGCTGGTCCATCATGTCGGATCCTCCGATCCGTATGGCGTCGATCGGAGCCTGTCTTGGAGCGATCTCGCCTGGTTCCGCGACGTGTCGGAACTCCCGCTCATCCTCAAAGGGGTCCTGCACCCTGATGATGCCCGCAAGGCTGCGGACCTCGGTGTCGATGCCCTCGTCATCTCCAATCACGGCGGAAGACAGGTTGACGGAGTGGCGAGCGCGTGGGATGTGCTTGAACCAA
>JAUIIM010000034.1 GCA_030431785.1 Acidimicrobiia bacterium
CACGGAAGATGCCACGGGTGTCCTTGCCGTAGGTACCGGCCTCGCGTCGGAAACACGTGGAGTACCCGGCGTAGCGAATCGGGAGAGCGTCCTCCTCGAGGATCTCGTCGGAATGGAACGCTGCGATCGGGACCTCGGACGTTCCCACGAGATAGAGGTCGTCGTCGGGGATCGAGTACACCTGTTCGGCATCACCGGGGAAGAACCCGGTCCCGAAGAGGGCATGATCACGGACGAGCACAGGGGGGATCATCGGGATAAACCCGTGCGGCATCAGCTTGTCCATCGCATACCGGACGAGTGCGAACTCCACGATGGCCAGATCGCCCATCACAAACCCGAATCGGGAACCTGACACTTTGGAGGCTCGCTCGACGTCGAGGATGCCCAGATCGGCGCCGATTTCGACATGGTCTTTCGCCTCGAAATCGAAGACCGGAGGCTCGCCGACCCGCTTGATCTCGACGGCGTCCTCTTCCTCGAGGCCATCGGCCGCGGTTTCGTCGGTCAGGTTCGGGAGGGTCACCCACAACGCCTCGAATCGTTCGTCGAGATCGTCGGCTTCGGTGAGGAGATTCTTGTACTCCATCGAGAGCTTCGATGCGTTCTCGATCGCCTGCTGCTTCTCTTCGCCTTCGAGGGTGGCGATCGCCTTGCCTGCGTCCTTCTGACGGGACCGCAGACCTTCGGCTCTCGTTCGGACGTCGCGACGCTCCTCATCGAGACGTGACAGCTCGTCAAGGTCCACCTCGACCCCACGTCGCTCCAGCGACTCCGCAAGCCGCTCACGTTCGTTCCGAAGAAGATTCACATCAATCATCGCTCGGCAGGTTAGAAGCGGAAGGACCGCATACGTCCCCGATCCGCCTCCTCCTGCAACCCCGGGTTCAACTGCGGGCTCCCAGTGTTCCTGAGAGCACCTGGAGCCCCGGGTTCAACCCTGGGTTGCCAATGTTCCCCACAGCACCTCACAGCTGCGGGCTCCCGGCGTCCCTTACAACCCGCAACCCCGGGTTCAACTGCGGGCTCCCAGTGTTCCTGAGAGCACCTGGAGCCCCGGGTTCAACCCTGGGTTGCCAACCAGGCCTACTGGCCGAGGGCTCGGTTGACGGCGGCTTGCTCTTCGGGGGAGAGTTCTTCGGTGCCGCGGCCTGCGGAGATTTGCTTCGTGTAGAAGATCGTCTCTTCGCGGGCGACGAGGAGGCTGATGACGAGGCCGTCGCCGCGCTGTGACAACAAGGCGATCGAACGCGATTGCTGGCCTGCGATGTTTCCGAACGCGTCGTAGGCGACGACCCCGATGTACGACACGGCGTACGGGAGCCGGGCTTCGACGTCGGCGAGGCGCCGATCGATGTCCGCGAGCGCCGTTGCGTTCGCCGTGGACGTGTGTGCGACAGTCCGGACGAGTCCGATGGCATCACCGTCGGCCGGTACACCGTCGAGACGCCCCCTCAGACCGACGGTCTGGGCCACGGCGACCAGTGCGATCACCACCGCTATCACCGCCACCGCAAGGGCTGCCTCGGTCATCATTCCTCGTTCTGGATCACGGTCATGATCCACTCATTGTCCTCGGGTCGGGAGTCCTCTGGGATGCCGACCACGAGCTTCATCTGGTACAGGTCTCCGGGATTCAGCACGAGATCTGCGAAAGGCACGGTAGTCGACCCACCCGCCGGCAGATCCGCCACCGTCTGTGTCACGGTCTCGGTCTCGTTCGTGTCGGCATTGAGGATGGTCAACTCGACGGTCACGGTCGATGCATCCTCGTTGCCGGCGTTGGTGACGATCGCGTTGAGCGTCACCGATGTCGTGAACGGCAACAGAGGCACCCCGGCACGGTCGCCAACGGGTTCAGGGTCGAACTGACCGAGCACCGCAACGTCATCATGCGGAGCAAGCGAGTAGGCGCTCACCAGACGGATCGTGATCGTGAGTGGGTCGTACAGCAGCGGGTCCTGTGCATCCGGACGCACATAGTTGACCGGCTCGAACGAGGCAGATCCAGTGTCCACGTCCGGATCGGAGACCAGCTCGAGGAACATCGCATAGGCCGCATCTCCGGACCGGAGTTTGTCCATCGCATCACGGATCCGGAACGACGCGTTGTCCCCTGCTGTGCCTTCGAGGATTGCCGCCATCGATTCGGTGAGGTCGTCGATCCCCGACGCCCAGAGGGACGAGGCGGTGGAGATCGCACCGTACATCTCGGCAACGGTCGGGACTACCGCGACGTCCAGAAGGGCCTCAGCCTCGGCCACCTTTTCGGTGAGCCGTTCGAGTCGGGCTTCGAAGTCCGGTCGAGATGCGACCCCGATCGCGGACAGCGTGCCCTCCAGCTCGTCGGCAGCCTCCGAGTGAAGACGTGCAGCATCATCCGCCGCTGCATAGAACTCGCTGGAAGTACGTTGGTCGGTGTCGCGTGAAACCAGCAGAGCGATCAGGGTGACCGCCACTGCGACGGAGAGAGCGATCAACAGCCAGCGCCGCAACCTATGGCGACGCTCAGACCGGTATGGCCGATACGGCATGGTGGGCGAGGAGGGACTTGAACCCTCACGAGTGTTACCTCACAGGAACCTGAATCCTGCGCGTCTGCCAATTCCGCCACTCGCCCGTACGGGACCGGAAGGCTAGCAGGGGGTACGAATAGCCGTGTGTGGGTTGACCACAGAACGAGGAATCGTGTCGCATCTCGGGTTGCCTCTTACACTCGCCGCATGAAGCTTGCCCGTGGTCTTGAGCGACGACTGGAGACGTTTGTCGACAGTGCGAGTGCTGTCGTATTCCGAGGCAAGATGCATCCTGTCGACATCGCCAGCAAGGTTCTTCGCCAACTCGACTTCCTCGCTACCGACACGGTGGCCGGGCCACAGATCCCGAACCAGCTCGACGTGGCCGTCAACCCGTCGGACGTCGAACCCGAAACGGTGGACGACGACCTCCTCACCGAACTGCAACGTGCCGTCACAGAGACTGCGTTCGAGACAGGGTGGCGGATCATCGGACCGGTGACGATCACGCTCCGAGCGGACCGCAGCCTGCCGAAAGGTGTTCTCTCCTGCCACGGCGAGGCAGTACGTGGAGAGCTCCCCGTCTGGGGTCACCTCATCGCAGACGACGGATCTGCGGTCTTGAACTTCTCGGTGAACCGTTCCCTCATCGGTCGCGACCTCGATTGCGATGTCCGTCTGGGGAACGCCGAGATCTCCCGTCACCATGCAGTCGTCTATCACGAGGGTGGACATCCCCGGGTTTTCGACCTCGGTTCATCCAACGGCACATTCGTGAACCGGAAACGTGTCACGAAGTCCCCGTCGACACTTACGCCCGGTGACAGCGTCGTCCTCGGCGATCTGCCGTTCACCTATCGGTCGGTCGATTGACATGCCAGCGCTGTTCTTCAACATCATCAAGTTGCTGTTCCTCGCCCTCCTCTTCCTGTTCCTGTTCCAGGTAGCACGGTCCATCAAGGCCCATATCGGGTCGAATCCGGGAGCGCGGTCGGACGGGTTCGCAGCGGAGGCGGTCCTCCTCTCCGGGTCTGGGGACAGCGAGCGGATTCGCCTGCGGCAACAGGGACACGTGTTCGGGCGGTCACCGGAGGCCGACATCACGATCGACGACCCGTATGCGTCGGAGTTCCACGCCAGACTCGGGGTCCAGGATGGCAAGGTCAGTGTCCACGACCTCGGTTCCACCAATGGCACCTACGTCAATGGCCGAAGGGTCACCGGGTCGCGAACAGTCGTGAGAGGCGATACCGTTCAGATAGGCAAGACGATTCTCGAGGTGAGATGAGATACATCTGGGCAGTCGGGACTGATACCGGCCTCGTACGCGACCACAACGAGGATTCCGTGTTCCCTGCGGAATCCGGAGCGTCGACAAGTGACGCCTTACTGATGGTCGCCGACGGGATGGGGGGCGCCGTCGCGGGGGAAGTTGCATCGAGCGTCGCGGTCGCCGCGGCCACGTCCGAAGAAGCCAAAGGGATGAACGCTGAACAGCGTGTCATCGCAGGCAACGAAGCGGTCGTACTCGCGACCGAAGAGGACCGCTCCCTCGCTGGTATGGGTACGACGATGACCCTCCTGACGATCGACGAATCCGGCCACGCCACGTTCGCCCATGTCGGTGATTCACGGGCATACCTCCTGCGTGATGGCGAGCTGTCGCAGGTGACCACGGACCACTCCTTGGTCGGCGAACTCGTGCGGCTCGGGAAGGTCCGTGAGGAGGATGCCAAGCATCACCCGAGTAGGCACATCATCACCCGGGTACTCGGACACGGTCCCATCACCGTGGACACGATCGAGCTCGACCTCCACATCGGTGACCGAATCCTCATCTGCTCAGATGGTCTCACCGACATGGTCTCCGACGCACGCGTCCACGAGCTGCTGAGCGCCGACCAAGGTGTGGAACCGACTGCCTGGTCGCTCATCGAGCATGCGAACGCTGCCGGTGGGGTGGACAACATCACGGTCGTCGTGGTGGACGTGACCGACGGCACATGATCTCCTTCCGAGGACCGCTCCATCGGTCTCGACCTGTGCGACGACAACCCGGACCCCCGGCATGACCAGAAGGGCCGAAGCCGGCCTCATCGCCGCCGCGGCACTCGTCGCTGCGGTCGGTGTGGGGATTGTCGAGTTCACCAGGGGCAACTGGCTGAACGCACAGGTGGTCGTCACGTTCGCCGTCTTCGCCATCACCTTCGGTGCCGTACAGGTCGCGGTCCGCCTGTGGGCACCGGGAGGCTCCAGCCTGCTCCTGCCGACTGCGGCGTTCCTGACAGCGATCGGGTTCATAGAGATCTACCGCATCGACGGTGACCTCGCCGCCGTCCAGCGTTGGTCACTCCTCATCGCAGGTGGTGCTGCAGTAGGCGTGCTGTGGGTGCTCCGGACTTCGGGGGTGGCTGTGCTTCGTCGATATCGCTACGTGCTGCTCGCCGTCGGTGTCGGATTCCTCCTGCTTCCCCTTCTCCCCGATGCATGGCCGATCCACGGAGCGACCGTCAACGGGTCTCGCCTGTGGGTGCGGATCGACCTTCCGGGGCTCGATCGCGCACTCAGTTTCCAGCCGGGCGAGATCGCCAAGGTGCTGATCACAATCTTCCTCGCGTCGTATCTCGCCGAGCGAGCGGAAGCGATGTCGACGGTCCATCGCAAGATCGGCCCGTTCAAACTCCCCGAGCCCAGACACCTCTTCCCCGTCTTCATCGCCGCCGGAGCGGCGTTCGCCGTCCTGACGTACCAACGTGACCTCGGGGCTTCCCTGCTGCTGTTCGGGTTGTTCGTGGCGATGCTCTATATCGCCACGGGACGGTCGTTCTATGTGATCTCTGGTGGTTTCATCGCCATCGGCGCCGGTCTGGTGGCCTACGGGGCGTTCGACCACGTGCAGCGACGCATCGAGGCGTGGCTCGATCCGTTCGGGCACTTCTCCGACGCCGGCTACCAAACGGTGCAGGCTCTGTTCGCCATGGGAAGCGGTGCACTCACCGGCTCCGGGATCGGTCTCGGTCGACCCGACCTGATCCCAGCAGCGACAACGGACTTCATCTTCGCCGCCGTCGCCGAGGAGATGGGCCTTGCCGGGTCGTTCGCCGTCCTCGCAGGGTTCGCCCTCCTCGTCGCTGCCGGATTCGGTATCGCCATCCGTTCCAGGGACCGCTTCCGCAAGTACCTCGCAAGCGGCCTCACGGTGGTGATCGGTCTCCAGGCGTTCATCATCCTCGCCGGCGTGCTCCGGATCATGCCGATCACCGGGATCACCCTCCCGTTCATGTCGTACGGTGGGTCGTCGCTCGTAGCGAACATGGTGATCCTCGCCCTGTTGCTCAAGGTCTCGGACGAGGAGCGCGTATGAACGTCGCCCTACGCCGCGCCGCCTATGTGTTGTTTGCAGCATTCATCGTGCTCGTCGGTTCGAGCACCTGGATCCAAGCGATCAACGGACCCGAGTACCGCGATGACCCCCGAAACCCCCGCGTCGTCGCATGGAGGACGGGTCGTGAGCGGGGTCCGATCGTGACTGCGGACCAACAGGTGATCGCGTTCTCGAGTCCCGCCGAGGACGACGCAAAACTGTTCCAGCGGGAGTACCCGTTCGGTGACCTCTACGCCCACGCCGTCGGGTACACGTCGGTGCTGTTCGGGAGCCGCGGCATCGAGCGAACACATGCCGAAGAGTTGACCTCGGACCGTGATTCGACGATCTCGGGCGTCCTCAACGGATTGCTTGGCGGAGATACGAGACCTCGGGGATTGCGACTCACGCTCGACCACACGTTGCAGACCGTGGCGACCGAAGCGCTCGGAGAACAGAAGGGGGCGGTCATCGCTCTTGATCCGGAAACCGGTGCAGTTCTTGCATTGGTCTCCTTTCCGGCATTCGATCCGAACAGCCTGATCGGTGCGGATGCGGGCCAGACAGGGATCGATTTGGAGAACGACCCGGACGAGCCGCTCCGGAACCGGGCGACCGACGAGACCTACTCGCCGGGATCGGTGTTCAAGATCCTCACGGCAACCTCCGGACTCGACAACGGTCTCGTGAGCCCGTCCTCCACATTCCCCGATCCGGTGGAACTCGAACTGCCCGGGTCCGAATCCACGATCTCGAACTTCGACGGTGAGGTCTGCAACGACGGTGTCGCCGTCACCCTCGAGCAGGCGTTCATCCGATCGTGCAACACGACCTTCGCCCAACTCGGCATGGATGTCGGTGGGAACCGGCTCGTCGAGACTGCCGAGGACTTCGGGTTCAACGAGATCATCCCCTTCGACCTTCCCGTCCTAGCGAGCGCAATCCCATCAGGCTCAGAGCTCGAAGCGAACCTCCCGGCGACCGCCCAAACCGCGATTGGTCAGCGCGACGTCCAATCCACGCCACTCCAGATGGCGCTCGCAGGGGCCGCCGTCGCGAACGGGGGCGTGATCATGAAGCCCTACCTGGTCTACGACGTGTTCACGTCGGACGGAGTCGTCGAATCATCGACCGCACCCGAGGAGTGGCGACGAGCGATGAGTCCCGCTTCGGCATCCGTACTCGCCGAGTTGATGGAGCAGGTCGTCGTGTCGGGAACCGGGAGACGCGCAGCCGTGCCGGGTATCCGAATCGCTGGCAAAACCGGAACCGCCCAAGTCACCGGCCAGGCCCCGCACGCCTGGTTCGTCGGATTCGGGCCGGTGGCACCCTCACCCGGTGAACCGTCCATCGTCGTCGCGGTGGTCGTCGAGTCCGGCGGGGGCTTCGGAGAGTCTGCCACCGGCGGATCCGTTGCTGCGCCGATCGCACAACAGGTTCTCGCCGCCTTCTTCGGCTGAGCTCCCCTCCGAGCAAACCTAGGCAGCGATTCACTCGCCAAATGTGGTTGGCGGTTACCCTCCGAGCCGTGGAAACCCGCGTCCTATCCGACCGATATCGAATCGTGCGCCATCTGGCGCGCGGCGGTATGGCAGACGTCTTCGAAGCCGAGGACACGCTGCTGAACCGGCGCGTCGCCGTCAAGGCCCTGCACGCCAACTTCGCCTCTGACAAGGCGTTTGTGACCCGGTTCCGACGAGAGGCGCAAGCCGCAGCGAATCTCTCACACCCCAACATCGTCGCGATCTACGACTGGGGCCAGGACGGCGGCACCTACTACATGGTGATGGAGCTCATCGAGGGGCAGACCCTCCGCGACGTCCTCAAGAGCGGGAATGCGATCCTTCCGGAACGAGCCGCTGAGATCGCCGCCGAGACGGCTGCCGCGCTCTCGATCGCACATCAGCACGGCGTGTATCACCGCGACGTGAAGCCGGGGAACATCATGCTGACTCCCGAAGGTCAGGTGAAGGTCACCGACTTCGGTATCGCCCGTGCGATGGACGACTCCGAGGAACTCACGAGAACCGGTGCCGTCATCGGAACCGCTACCTACTTCTCCCCCGAACAGGCCCAGGGGCTTCCCGCCGATGAGCGATCGGACGTCTACTCCCTCGGCATCGTCCTCTATGAGATGCTCGCCGGCCGTGCACCGTTCTCAGGTGAGAGTCCGGTCGCCGTTGCCTATCAGCACGTCTCGGAACCCCCGACACCGATCACCGATCTTCGTCCGGATGCACCACCGGAACTCGCAGCGATCGCGATGCATGCGATCGCCAAGGCTCCGACGGACCGCTACCAGTCTGCCGCCGACATGCGCGCCGACCTGCTCCGCTACTCCTCCGGTGCCGAGCCCCTCGTGGCGGGCGCCGTATCCGCCGCAGCTGCCACTGCCCTCGTCGCAACACCGGGAGCCATCCCACCCGCCGCGGCGGCAACAGGGACCCAGACCTTCGATGCGCCGGTCGAAGAACGTTCACAGACCGCCTACTGGGCGGTCGTCGGCGGACTCGTCGTCGCCCTCCTCCTCGGAATCTGGCTGTTGTTCCGTCTCCTGTCCGGGGGATCGCCGGACACGACCTTGGTCAGCGTGCCGAACCTCACCGGGGTCGATGCACAACAGGCGTCGGAGACGCTCCAAGAACTCAATCTGAAGGTGCGCGAGCAGCCGGAGGCGAGTGAGGACATCCCGGTGGACCACGTGATCAGAACGGATCCCGGTCCGGGAACCGAGGTCCCGACGGGCGAGTTCGTGACGATCTACGTGTCGACGGGACCGGAGCAGTTCGGCGTACCGAACCTCCTGGGCGAGAACGTGGACGTCGCCCGGAACCGCATCCTCGACCAGGGCTTCACCAGCGGCGAAATCACCTATCAGCCGACGGAGGACACCGAAGAGAACATCGTCATCAACCAGTCGCCCCCAGGTGGGACCAACGCGGATCCGGGAACCCCGGTCGATCTCGTGGTGTCATCCGGACCGGCAGCTGTCGAGATCCCGGACGTGTCGGGTCAGACGTCGAACCAAGCGATCATCGAGTTGACGAGGGCGGGTTTCACGAACATCACGACCCAGGATGAGTTCTCCCCCGACGTCCTCGAGGGCTTCGTGATCGAGACGAACCCGGCAGCCGGTCAGGTGGTTCCTACGGAGGCCACCATCACGGTCGTCGTCTCGCAGGGTCCCGAACCCGTCGCCGTCCCCGACCTTCAGGGCATGTCACCCGACGAGGCTCAGGATGCCCTGTCAGCGATCGGGCTCACGTTGGTCGTCAGCTCCGACACTGTCGAAGTGGCACTCGCTTCTGGACTCGTCGGCAACGTCGCAGAGCAAAGCCCGAATGTCGGGACGATCCTCGAAGTCGGCGAACCCGTTACGGTGAAACTCGGTACTGTCCGCCAGGTCGTCGTACCGGACCTCGAAGGGATGACCATCGAAGAGGCAGAGGCGGCCGCAAGCGCCGCCGGGCTCGCCATCGACATCAGTGTCGATGATCCGCCCGTCTCGACATCGGACGAGAGCCTGGACGGACGGATCGCCACCCAGAACCCCGGTGCTGGCGAGACGGTCGACGAGGGCACGATCATCATCGTGGTGCTCTATCTGTGGGACGGGACGACCACGACCACTGTCCCGTAGGCGGCATGCCTTCGGCCTATCGGTCTCCGGTGCGCAGGAACACGGCGCTGCTGGAGTGGTACGGGGAGCACGGACGCCCGCTGCCATGGCGCCAGGATTCCGATCCGTACCGCATCCTCGTGTCGGAAGTGATGTCACAACAGACACAGATGGCGCGAGTCGTCCCGAGGTTCGAACGGTTCATCGGCCGTTGGCCGACCGAACACGACCTCGCCGAGGCGACAAACACCGAGATCCTCGCCGAGTGGTCAGGTCTCGGATACAACAACAGGGCAATCCGCCTCCGTGATGCGGCGCGCTACGTATGCGAGAACGGCTGGCCCTCAACTCCTGAGTCCCTGCGTGCGCTGCCCGGCGTCGGACCGTACACCGCCAACGCCATCGCATCGATGGCGTTCGGGCACCGTGTCGCTGCGGTGGACACGAATCTGCGTCGAGTGATCAGTCGATGGATGGGGATTCCCCTCGACGGGAAGGCTCTCGAGGTAGCGGCAGCCGAATCCGTCGCCGATGACGCAGGGTCGTGGAACCAGGCACTGATGGACCTCGGTGCATCGCTGTGCCGGCCGAGGGACCCGAGGTGCTCGGACTGTCCGGTCGAAGCATGGTGCGCTGACCCGACGGTATACGCGCCCCCGAAGTCGCAGGGACGTTTTGTCGGGTCGTCGCGCCAACTGCGCGGGGCATTGGTGAAGGCTTCACTCAGCGGGCAGGACCTCGACACGGTCGGTCTCGAACTCGGGCACGACGAGTCCACGGTCGCTGCGACGATCGACGAACTGGTGTCTGAAGGCCTGATCGAGATCTAGCGGAGGAAGTTCGCCAGAAGGTCCTTGCCGTACTCGGTCATGATCGACTCCGGATGGAACTGGACCGCTTCGATCGGGAGGTCACGATGACGGATCCCCTGGAGGACCCCATCGTCTGAGTGGGCCGTCTCCTCGAACACGTCGGGCACGTCGAGCGCAGCGAGCGAGTGGTATCTCGTGGCGTTGAACGGACTGGGAACCCCATCGAAGAGACCCTTGCCGTCATGGCTGATGGGCGACGTCTTGCCGTGGCGCGGCTCAGGTGCGAGTCCGACGGTCCCCCCGAATGCAACGACGGCGGCCTGCAGCCCGAGGCACACACCGAGTGTCGGGATCGACGGCGAGAGGTTCTTGATGTAGTCGATGGAGAACCCGGCATCCTCCGGTGTTCCCGGCCCCGGCGAGATGACAAGGCGGTCGGGGGCCATCTCCAGGGCATCGTCAGGTGATAACACATCGTTGCGGAAGACGATCGGTTCCGCACCAAGATCACCGATGTATTGAGCGAGGTTGTAGGTGAACGAGTCGTAGTTGTCGAGGATCAGGACTTTCGTCATTCAATCGCTCCACCGGTGTCGAGAAGTGTCGAGCCCATCCATTCGTAGATGAAGTGCAGCGCCACCAACACAACGGCCACGACGACGATCGCAAGGACGACCTTGATCGGCAGCGGTCCCGGGAGGGCGAAGAAGGCTCGTTTCATGCGCCGAAGATAGCGTCGTAGTTCGGGCCCTCGACCAGCTCCGCAAACACGACAAGGCGCTGTCGCGACGAGAATTTCGGGTGGCAGGTCGTCAACGTGAGCCAGGCACCTTCTCTCGGCTCGGTGACCCACAGCTCGTTTGGCTGGACGATCTCACTGCCGGTGACTGCGTAGGTCGACACACCGATCGCCGTCTCCACTTCGATGAGGTCTCCGGGTTCGAGCGTGTCGAGTTCGTGGAACGGCGCACCGTAGGTCGTACGGTGTCCAGAGATGACCGTGTTGCCCGGCTGTCCGGGAAGTGGCGTAAAGGGCATGTGACCTGCGCCGTTCTTGAGGTTCGCCCGTGAGGTCCCCTCCACCACCGTCCACCCCTCGCTAAGTCGATCGATGGTCGGGATGCGGATGATCGCAAACGGTGTACTGATCTCCGGTTGCTCCTCGACGAGCAGGGTCGGTTGCGGCTCGTCGGGGTCGATCACCGGTGGAGGTGCGTCGCCGTTGTCGAATTCCTTGGGGACGTACGGAACCTCGGTCACCTCGACCGATGCGAAGTGTTCCTGTGCCTCGACGGTCAGCTGCTCGTTCGACTGCTGGGCGAACCAAGTCGTGACGTAGAGCTGATGGACAACGAACCCGAACAGAAACAACCCGAGCCCGATGAGCGTCCACCCGACTCCGCGGATCGCCTTGCGGACGCGGCTGCCTACACGGGGCGAACCGTTGGGCGCCGCTGTGGAGGTAACTGAGTCCGTCATGAGCGAGAGCGTATCGGGGAATCCGGTCTGCGACCTGCAACGCACGACCTATCGACTCAAGCCGAGGACGACGTGAACAACTTCCGGGTTTCGAGATGTGGTCACTACGCTGTCGACCATGCCTAAATCCAAGGGCCGCAAGAAGGCCAACAAACGCCCTACCCCACCGAAGCACAAGCCGACCGCTGTCGAAACCAAGGGTCCGTCACCTACCTGGTATGTCGCCCTGATGTTCGGTCTCATGGGTGTCGGCGTGCTGCTGATCATCGCCAACTACATCGGGTTCCTCCCTGGCGGGACGTCGAACTCGTACCTGCTCATCGGTCTTGCCGGAATCGGAGTCGGTTTCGGGATGACGATGAACTACCGGTGACGCTGGGCTGCGCCCATCCGAGTACACAGTACGAAGTACTCAGTACACAGCCGGCACCGCGGAACTGATATCTGGAATCTGGGATCTGAGATCTGGCTTCTCGGGCTCAAAGAGCCCGCTAGACCGCACGCACCATGTCCTCGCGGCAGTGGCGTGGGGCTTCGATCTCCGCACCGACCTGCGCCTCGGTGACGGTGAGGGTCATCCCGCAAACGGTACACAGGTAGGGGACATCCACTTCTTCGACGGTTTCAGGATCGATCTCGGGTGGAGGACCTGCGGAGATGAACCGAATCGACCAGATCGTTCCGGCGACGATGGCCAGACCGATCAATGTCGCGATGAGAACGGTCATGCAACCGACTCGATGATGGTTCCGTTGGCCAGCCCTCCACCTTCGCACATGGACTGCAAGCCATACCGGCCACCGGAACGCTCGAGTTCATTGATCAGCGTCGTCATGAGACGTGCTCCCGACGCACCGAGAGGATGACCGAGGGCGATCGCGCCGCCGTTCGGATTCACCTTGTCCCAGTCGACGCCGGTCTCGGCGAGCCACGCACCGATGACGGCAGCAAACGCTTCGTTGATCTCATACCGGTCGATGTCATCGTGTGTCAGCCCCGACCGTTCCAAGACCTTTTGCGTCGCCGGGATCGGTCCCGTGAGCATCGTGACCGGGTCGGTTCCGGCCAACGAGAACCCCACGAACTTCGCCCGGGGCTTCAAACCGAGTTCTTTCGCTCGCTCCGCTGATGTGATGAGGATCGCTGACGCACCGTCGGTGATCTGCGAGGAATTGCCTGCCGTCACCTTGCCGTCTTCCTTGAAGGCCGGACGGAGGGCGCTCAGTGATTCAACCGTTGTGCCAGGACGGATACCTTCGTCCCGTGCGAAGCCGCGTATCCCGTCGTCGCCCTTCACCTCGATCGGGATGATCTCGTTCTCGAAACGGCCTTCTTCAGTCGCTCGAAGGGCACGTTCCTGGCTGTCGGCACCGATGGAGTCCAGGTCCTCACGCGACAGGTTCCATTGATCGGCGATGAGTTCGGCCGAGAGGCCTTGAGGGATGAGCCCGTTGTGGTAGCGCTCGCGCATCCGTTCACCGAAAGGCTTGCCGTCCGCCATCGACGAACCCATCGGTACCCGTGTCATGGATTCGACGCCGGCTGCAACCACGACGTCGTACGCACCGGCCATCACTCCCTGTGCGGCGAAGTGGACGGACTGCTGGGACGAACCGCACTGGCGGTCGATCGTGACACCGGGGACGGTCTCGGGCCATCCGGCACCGAGTACCGCATTCCGACCGATGTTGTAGGTCTGTTCCCCGACCTGCGAGACACATCCCATGATGACGTCGTCGACCGTCGACGGATCGAGCGAGTTGCGTTCGGCGATCGCCTTGAGCGTCTCTGCGGCGAGATCGGCGGGATGCCAATCAGAAAGGGAGCCATTCCGTTTCCCCAGCGGTGTCCTCACCGCATCGATGATGACTGCCTCGTGCACGGTTGGCTCCCTATTCGATTGTGGAGACGATCGGACTCGAACCGACGACCCTCTGGTTGCAAACCAGATGCTCTCCCAACTGAGCTACGTCCCCATGGAGCCTCTGAGATTACCGGAGATCGAGCTACATCGGTGCAAGGATTGTCGGACTGTCGGATTGTCGGACAGTCGATACCAAGAATCCGAGAATCGCTTGCCGCCGACAGTCGGCTCCCGAAGAGAGGCTCTAGAGCCCCGGCTTGATCACCATTGCGATCAGTGCGACGACGACGAGCAGCGTCATCACATGGTTCACCATCTTGATGTTCGAGATGAGGCCCTGCAGCTCCGCATCGTCCGGACCGCGTTCCTCGAGCCACGCCGACACCTGCTTGTCCTTCGGGGTGAGATAGAAGATCCCGATGCCCATCCCGACGATCACGGCGAAGAAGCCGATCGACACGAACACGTCAGAGAACTCCCAGACGGACCCGTCCAGGAGGATCAGCCAGATGCCGAACACGAGCGTGAGAACCGTGGTGATCGGGAAGATCCGTCCACTGACCTTCCCGACCTGAGCGGCCGTGATCGCCATGGTTGCGTTGTCACCGGCGCGACCTGCGCTGGCGAACAACCCCTCGATGTAGACATGGCCGCCGAACCAGATGGTGGCGAAGAAGATGTGGCCGAGCAGAATCCATTCGTTCACAGAGGGCTCCTAGGGGTTCGCTCCCGACATCGTAGCTCGGTGTTGGACCGCGTACACGCGCTGCCCGCAGCGCGGTGTTCAGCGGTACAGCGGTGCCGCGTACTCGGACGTCGGAGGAACATCGAAGCTCCAGCGACGCAGGATGTCGTACGCGTTCTTGAGCCGTCGGGCAAGTCCGTCCACGTGCGCGGTGTCCGGTTCGGGCCAAACAACACCAGGAGTCGACACGATCTCGGTGTTCGCTGGACCCAGCAGGAGCTCTCGGAGGAACTCCGCTTGGTACGCAGCCATACGCACACGCAAGGAACCCTCCCCGCTGGCGTGACGGACGACGGCCTGTGACTCCAGGCGACGCAGATTCCGCGCGATATGTTGCACCTCGAACGCACCGAGGTACGGGCGGTTCAAGGCGAGGGCAGAATCGAGGTCAGCCTGCGGGACCTCGAACGCGATCTGGAGCGCGCGTTGCACGGATCGCAACGCGTCTCCGGTGATCGTTGGAACATCCCGGGCCGCCAGCATCTCACCGTTGTTCGGCGGTCGCGGTTCCCCGCGGGCATCCCCGCGGTTGCCCAACGACACAATCGACGGAAGGCGGATCTCGGGTGGTCGCATCCGCACGACGGCCCCGTCATCCTGGATCGTCGCGTTCATCGTGTCGTGGATACAGTGCACATGAAGGTGCATCGCAGAGCTGAGGTCACTGGAGCCGATGCGCGACAAGTCGACGTTTGACAGCCGCCGACACTTGGCTTCGACGACGGACTCGATGAGAGCATCACGGACGTCTCGGTAGGGGTTGAGGTTCGAGACCGTGGTGATCGCCCCAACCAGTGCGGCCCACTCAGCATCGTCCCTCGGTTTGCGGAGGAACTCGACACCGCCGAACGAAACAGGACGGACGGCGTCCACGCCGTTGAACGACACGTCTTCACCCGTGAGCTGCTGCTCCCTCCGACGCCAGAACTCCCGAAGCGCTTCTTCAACGTCCTCTGGTGGGGGACGGTTGGGATCGAACATCGTCCGGTGGTGTGGGAACTCGATGTACACGACTCGCTCGTCGATCGCAGCCCACCGTCGGCCAATCGCTCCCGTCGTGTGGTCCGAGAAGTCGAACTGAACCCGTTCCGTGATGTCGGGCGCGACGAACGCCTCCAGCTCCCTGGGAATGGCGCCGGATGCGTGCGGTCCGGTGAGTATCAGATCGATGCTTCCGGCGACCTCGTCGAACGCCACCTTCCCCTTTCCTCGGAAGTGCACGAGTTCGTCGAAGCCGAATCTGGTGCCGGCACGCACCCACACGGGTGCACCGGTGCGGTCCTGTTCGTGGAAGTCGCCGACTGGCATCACTTCAGCCGTGTATGAGGAAGCCGACGACGAATGCCGTAGCAACCGAGGCACCGACAATCACGAGGACCGCTGGCAGGAATGAGTGATTGATCACGAACTTCCCGATCTTGGTGGTACCCGAACGATCAAACTGGAGCGTTGCGATCTGCGACCCGTTGATCGGGAACGTGTAGATCCCGGTCACCGCTGGCCAGAAGGCGACCATCATCCACGGAGCGACGCCGAGGGTCAGACCCAACGGAATCATCGTCAGTGTCGTCGAGGTCTGGCTGGTGGTCATCGCTGCCATCGCAAAGATCGCCACCACCATCAACCAGGGGGCGTCCGTCACCAAGTCGCCAATCGTGTCGACGAGGACGACCTCGTTCGCCTCGATGAACGTGTTGGCGAGCCATGACACTCCGAACAGTGCGATCAAAGCGACCATGCCCGACTGGAAGATCGTCATCTTCGGCACCTGCGAGGGGGTTGCCGAGCAGAACACCACGATCAGGATGGCAGTTGCCAGCATCACCATCTGGATGATCGGCGTCATCGACAGCGGCTCGGCCACTCCGTCAGCGTCAGGGAAGGCTGGCCGCAGTCCGTCGAACAACCCGAGAAGGATGATGACGGCCACGCCTGCCATGAACAGGACGGCCGAAAGCTTCGCCTTCGCAGGGAGAACGGCTTCGTCCTCTTCTTCGGGCTGTGGGGGTTCGATCTCTCCGGCAGCGAGTCGGGCCTGGTACTCCGGATCCTTGTCGAGGTCCTTGCCCCATCGTGCGTAGACCAGGGCCATCGCGAGGATCCCCACGATCAACGCGGGAATCGTCATGATCAGGATGTCGATGAGTTCGAATCCGGATGCCGCCATGACACCGACCATCGCCGCCATGGCTGACGAGACCGGGCTGGCGGTCAAGGCGGCCTGGGCTGCGGTCGGCGAGACGGCGAGTGGGCGTTCCGGCCGGACACCGTTCTCGTAGCTGACCTCCTCGATGACGGGGAGGAGCGAGTAGTAGATGTTCCCGGTACCGGCACCCATGGTGAACAAGGCACTGACGCCGGGGGCGACGAACGTGATCATCGACGGTCGCTTCTTGATCCATCGTCGTGCGATGCTCACCAACCAGTCGACACCGCCGGCCACCTGCATCGTCGAGGCGGCGGTGACCACGGCGAGGATGATGAAGATCGCCGATGTGGGCAGGCTCCCGGGTGGTTCACGGAAGATGAACACGAGGATGAACACCCCGGCACCGCCAAACAAACCTATCGACAGCCCCTTGTACTTCACGCCCAATGCGATCGCCGCCACCACGACGAGTGCCTCGAGGGCAATGACCCATCCCGAATTCACAAACACTCCCTGCGTGTTTCCAGTGGTTGCCGGGCCACAATACTTCGTGCCTCGGTACGACGCTGGAACGGGCGACGCTGCGTTGTCGGCATCTCGAGATGTGTCGATGCCTTCTCGCGTCGACGTGCGATACAGCCGCGGGTTCTCTGGGCGGTTGAGGCGACGGAAAGGTAATCTCTGCGATTCGTGAGGGCCTATAGCTCAGCCTGGTTAGAGCGCATCCCTGATAAGGATGAGGTCCCTGGTTCAAATCCAGGTAGGCCCACAAGCGGCGAGCTTCGCTCGCCGAGATCGCTCGGCCCCGCCCTCGCTGTTGGATCTCAGATGCCAGACCGGTCCCTGAGGTCGCTCGACTCCGCCTCGCTGACGGCTCTCACTCGTTCACGGCTTCGCCGGTAGCCGGTGCAGCTGCGTGACGCTGCAACCAGCTCGCAAGGACCGTGATGCCGATTGCGATGGCAACACCGACGAGCGTGAACAGGATGCGTCGACCCTCGGTTGCCAGATCCGTCGGGTCGGCGATGTCCATCGCAATCAGTGCTGCACCGGCCATCGCCATCGTGTACAACGCATAGTTCACCGTGCGCATCGCACCTCCCAGAAGTGCGCAAGCGAGAACTGCGGCGCCGAGCACGTGCGGGTTGTCCACTGTCAGCAGGAGGACGACGGCGATCACGGCACCCAGAATCGTGCCCACGACGCGTTGGACCGCGGCCAGGGTCGACTGTTGCAGGTTCGTCTTCATCGCGATCAACGCCGCAATCGGCATCCAATCCGCATTCGGAACCTCAAGGCCGAATGCGATCGCCACGGCACCACCGACGGCGAGCGCCCGGAGGACGGCGTATGCCACTACGGGTCGGGTGATCGGGATCGTGTCCGTGTCGACGGGAAACTCCGCGGTTAGCGGCGGCTGGGGGCCGGACCGTCCGGCTACGAACCACACGACTGAACTCACGACCAGCCACAAGGCTGCGCCGATCAGCCATGCCAGCGCTTGACGTGCCGGGTCGAGTGTGATGCCGGCAGCGGCATATCCCGGTGGTAGCGAGATGGCGATGAGGAACCAGGCGCTGAGCAGAGCTCCGGTGACGAACCGACGAACGCCGAAGTGCAGTGCCAGACCCGAAGCCAGTACGACGACGAAAGCGGAGACCGACACGAGGCCCCAGCCCTCGCCACCGACCCACACGCCCCACGCAGTAAAGACTGCGCCGATGAACGCGAAGATGGCGACCTGTGTGCTCCTCGTCCCGAGAGATCCACCGGGGTCGCTGAGGCCGACGAACAACACACCGAACCACACACTCAGCCAATACACCTCGAGCCCGAGGGCAGCAAGCACCACCAACGGAATAGCCATCGTGCAAGCGAACACGGCACCGAGAAGCCAGTTGAGCTTCGACCAATCGCCTCTCGTCGTTTCCACAATTCCCAGTGACGCACATCCTGTCCCTTCCATTCGAGCAGGTCGTACGCCATAAAGGACACCGGAGCCTCTCGAAGCA
>JAUIIM010000148.1 GCA_030431785.1 Acidimicrobiia bacterium
TCTTCGTAGCGGGGGCAGGATTTGAACCTGCGACCTTCGGGTTATGAGCCCGATGAGCTACCAGACTGCTCCACCCCGCGTCGTTGGTGAACCGTGAGTATACGGACCGGCGTCATCAATTGAACGGGCGATCGCCATGCAATGTGTTGATGCATTACCACTATGCCTATAGTGCTTATTCGTAAGGTCAACCTGAACATTTCGAAAGGCGACCCCAATGCAGACCAGAGTAGGCCGTTTCCCGATCGTGGCGCTCATCGTTGCGATCGCAATGCTCGCAGCGGCATGTGCGTCGGGCGAGAGTGCCGATGACACGACGACCACGCAAGCCGAAGCCGGCACGACCACGACGCAAGCCAGCGCGACCGAGGTCGATGTCGAGACCTACTACGGCGGCGAAGACACGGTCCCGTTCAACCCGCAGCGCGTGGTCGTGCTCGACTACGCCGTGCTCGACACGCTCGACTATCTCGGACTCGGTGACCGGGTCGTCGGGATCCCGGCAGGCACTCCCCCGCCCGCGTACCTGTCGGCCTACGCCGAACTCGAGAACGTCGGCAACCTCTTCGAGTTCGACATGGAAGCGATCAACGCCCTCGAACCCGATCTGATCATCGTCGGTGGTCGCTCGTACGGGATGGAAGAGGACATGGAAGCGATCGCCCCGGCCGTCGACATCACCTTTGAGTGGGGTAGCGACACGTTCCTCGACTCGTTGCAGATGAACACGACGGCGATCGGCCAGATCTTCGGGGTCGAAGACGAGGCGCAGGACGCCCTCGACGCTGTCGACACCGCATCGGCGGACGTGGCGGCACAGGCAGCCGACGAAGGAACCGGGCTCGTCATCCTCACGAGTGGCGGCGAGGTCTCGGCATACGGACCGGATTCTGAGGGCCGATTCGACCTCGTGTACAACGTGCTGGGGATCACACCGGCTGCCGAGCAGGTCGCCATCGACACCCACGGCGATGCGATCTCGTACGAGTTCATCGCCGACACCAACCCCGACATCCTCATCGTGCTCGACCGTGACGCGGCGATCGGGGCGGAAGGGGCGAGTGCTGCCGAGCTGCTCGACAACGAGCTGGTCAACGGCACCAGCGCCGCACAGAACGACAAGATCCTCTACGTCGACACCGCAAAGTGGTACCTGGCGTTCGGTGGCCTCAACTCGATCACGACCATGATCGAAGAGGTCGACTCCGTCGTCGACTGATCGATGATCACCACGAGCCGCACTCCGACTGCAACGGTCGTCCTCTGGGCGACCGTTGCAGTCGTGTGCGTGCTCGCTTGCATCTCGATGTGGATCGGTGTGATCGACGTCGGACTGGCCGATCTCCTCTCCGATCCCGAGGCTCGTCGCGTCTTTGCGGTCAGCCGCATCCCCCGTACGATGGCGCTCCTCCTGTCCGGAGCTGCGATGGCTGTGTCCGGACTGATCCTCCAGAACCTCGTCCGCAACCGCTTCGTGGCTCCGACCACGGCCGGAACGGTCGACGCGGCTGCGGTTGGTCTCCTCGTCATAACGCTCATCAATCCGGCGACACCCGTCATGGGCAAGGTCGGATTCGCCCTCGTTTTCGCACTCGCCGGCACGGCGATCTTCCTCGTCGTCGTCCGCAAGACTCGCTATCGGGACGCGATCCTCGTGCCCCTGATCGGTCTCGTGCTCGGCGGGGTATACCGAGCGGTCGCCGAATTCCTGGCGTACCGGAACAACCTCACCCAATCACTCGACACTTGGTTCGTTGCCGACTTCTCCGGCGTCATCCAGGGTCGCTACGAGATCCTGTGGCTCGCAGGCATCGCAACGGCCGCTGCGTACCTCTTTGCCAACCGGTTGACGGCTGCGGGCATGGGTGAGGCCTTCGCCACGAACATCGGCGTCGACTACAAGAAGACGATGGCGGCTGGTCTGGGTATCGCTTCGTTTGCGACCGCTGTGGTCGTGGTCACGGTTGGTGCGATTCCGTTTCTCGGATTGATCGTTCCCAACATCGTGACCCTGATGGTCGGCGACAACATCCGCCGAGTGTTGCCGATCACTGCGTTTGCCGGTGCTGCAATGGTCCTCGCCTGTGACATCGTCGGCCGGCTGGTCATCTTCCCATACGAGATCCCCGTCGGGACGATCGTCGGTGTACTCGGTGCCGGCGTATTCCTCGTGATGGTGATGCGAAAGGGCAATCGGTATGCCACCGCCTGACGTCCGCATCGTCGACTCCCCCGGACACGTCCCCGTGCTCCACGATCAGCGGCGTCACGTCCGGCGCATGATGACGAGGTTGACCTTGATCATGCTGGGCTCCGTGGCGCTGTTCCTCACGTGGGGTGTGGACGGCCACTGGGACTTCGCACTCCCCCGCCGCCTCGAGCAGCTGGCCGCACTCGCCGTCGTCGGAGTGGCTGTGGCGATCTCGACGGTGATCTTCCACACCCTGACCGAGAACCACATCCTGACGCCGTCGATCATGGGATTCGACGCCCTCTACGTCCTCCTCGCGACGTCCTTCGTGTTCCTCGTCGGAGGGACCGCCTACCAGGAGATCCCTGACCTCTGGCTGTTCGCCATCAACACGACGATGTTGATCGTCGGAGCCACCCTTCTGTATCGATGGATCCTGTCGGATGAGACTCGTGGCTTGTACACGCTGGTCCTCATCGGCGTCATCGCTGGGACCCTCTTCGGTTCGATCACGTCGTTCATGGTCCGCGTCATGGACCCGAACGAGTTCGAGACACTGATGTCCGACTTGTTCGCAAGCTTCAACAACATCGACACCCAAGTGCTCGGCATCGCCTCCGCGATGCTTCTCGTCGGCACGGTCGCCGCGGTACGGATGATCCCCGCGCTCGATGTACTCACCCTCGGTCGCGAGCGGGCGATCACCCTCGGCATCGACTACCGGCCCTTGGTCACCCGGCTCTTGATCATCGTCGCCGTCCTGGTCGCCGTGTCGACCGCCATGGTCGGCCCGATCACGTTCCTCGGGCTCTTGGTCGCCAACCTCGCCTACCGACTACTCGGAACCCAGCGGCATGCGGTGACGTTCCCGGCCGCTGCGATCATCGCGGTGACCGCACTGGTCCTGGGTCAAGCCGCCGTGCAGCACGTACTGAGCTACAGCGGCACGCTGGGGTCCATCATCAATCTCGTCGGTGGCGTGTTCTTCGTCATCCTGCTCGTAGGGAAGTCGCGTTCATGATCTCGGTCGAAGCACTCACCAAGGCATACGACGACAACGTCGTCGTGGACCGCGTCTCACTGGAGATCCCGGAGTCGGGTCTCACCACGATCATCGGAGCAAACGGTGCGGGCAAGTCGACACTTCTGTCGTTGGTGA
>JAUIIM010000149.1 GCA_030431785.1 Acidimicrobiia bacterium
GGCGCTCACGGCTCATGGTCCGATCTCCGACAATCCGATCTCCGACAATCCGCACTAGTAGCCAGTAGCCAGCAGCCAGTAGCTACTCCGGCTCACGGTCCGATCTCCGACAATCCGAGCCAGCGGCCAGTAGCCAGTAGCCAGCAGCCAGCAGCGAGCAGCTACCCCGGCTCATGGTTTCGATCATGGATCATGGATCATCGATATATCCGCTCCGGGCTCATGGCTCATGGCTCATGGCTCATGGCTCACATTCTGCGGCATCGCGCGGGCGAACGGTACTCTCCCCTCCATGAACACGCTGATCCTCGCCGCCGAAGCGTCGCACTCTGCACCCCCCGGGGATGACTGGGCGACCGCGGCATACGTCCTCATGGGAATCGCCCTGCTCGTGACTGCGATCGCGACGGTCGTGGTGACACCCAAAGCAGAACACCACTGATCCTGGATGTCCGATTCCGGGAACCGGAGGTCGGATGAGCCAGACGCCACTACCAACTCGCTGACCGGGGGAGTCCTCGGCGGCGGGTTGAGTCTTGCTTGGAGCTTCATCAAGCGACGCCCTTGGTCGTACGTGCTGGCCGTCATCGGTGGACTGCTGTTCGTCTCCGCGATCGTGGCCTCTGCCGTGGTAATCGGTCGCGTCTCGGACGACCTCATCATCCCGGTGTTGGATCAGGGCGCATCGACGGAGGGTCGCCTTTGGCCGGCGTTGGCTTTGATCGCCGGAGTCGCCTTGTGGAAGGCGGCTGGGATCACACTGCGTCGCTCCGCGGCGGGATGGCTGCAGTTCGGCACACGTGCAGATGCCAGAAAGCGACTCATCCATCACCAGATGGCGCTCGACCTGGCCTGGCACGATCGGCGCTCCACTGGCGACCTGCTGTCCGTGAGCGAGGTGGACACGAACCAGGGAACGTTCGTGCTCGCCCCGATGCCATACGCCACCGCCTCGATGGTCTTGCTTGTCGGGACCGTGCTTCTCGTCACCTTCACCGACATGGTGCTCGGAGCCGTCATCCTGGTTGGGCTCGCGATCATCGTCTCCGTCGACGTCCATGGAGCCTTTCGCACATTCGGCCCGTTCGTCGACGTCCAGCACGCCCGCGGCCGGGTCTCGGAGATCGCCCACGAATCGGTGGACGGGGCCCTCACGGTCAAGGCACTGGGGAGGGAACAGGACGAGACCGCCCGGTTCACCGACGCAGCCGAGGGGTTGCGCGACAAGATCATCAGCGTCAACACCTTGTGGATGGCCTATCGAGCGATCGTCGAGTCGCTGCCGTCCCTCCTCACCATCGTCGTCGTGGTGGTCGGTGCCCTACGTATCGAGTCCGGGGCCGTGACGGCCGGGAACATCGTGACCATCGCCTATCTCTTGTCCCTCATGCGGATGCCGATCGCGCTGCTCGGATTCGTGATCTGGGAACTGGCGCATTCTCTGGCGGCGTGGCGACGTGTCCAAGACGTACTCGACAGTGAGGAAGTCGTACCCCATGGCGACGCCGCCGGATCGACGGATGCGTCCGGAGGAGCAGTGGGCACGCGCGATGTCTCGTTCGGGTACTCGGACGGGGAGCAGATCCTCGCCGGGCTGGACCTCGAGATCCCGGGCGGTTCGACCGTAGCGATCGTCGGCCCGACGGCATCGGGGAAGTCGACCCTCGCGCTCCTGCTTGCCCGCCTGTGGGACCCACAGGCGGGCTCGATCTCGATCGATGACCGGGACCTACGTGATTTCGCACGGTCGGAGCTTGCGACGGAGGTCGCATTCGTCGCCCAAGAGTCCTTCCTGTTCGACGACACGGTGGAGGGCAACATCACGCTCGGGAACCCGGTCCCGCGCGACCGTGTGATCGAGGCAGCACGCCTTGCTGGCGTCGACTCTGTCATCGAGGAGCTGGACTACGGCTACGACACACGCATCGGAGAGCGTGGGATGTCGCTGTCTGGTGGTCAACGCCAACGAATCGCGCTCGCCAGAGCGCTGCTCAGATCGCCGCGCGTGCTCATCCTCGATGATGCGACGTCGGCGGTCGATCCGTCTGTGGAGACCACCATCCTCAAAGGCCTCCGCAGGTCGGAACTTCCTTCCACCGTCATCGTCGTTGCCTACCGCAAGTCTGCGATCGCACTCGCCGACGAGGTCATCTATATCGAGGACGGGCGGGTCGTCGCGCAGGGATCCCACGATGAGCTGCTCGCCTCCACGCCGGGATACCAGCGACTCATCACGGCATATGAGGAAGACGCCGCGGAGCGGAAGGGGGCGCGCTGATGGCCAGTTCGCCGAAGCAGCTCGGCACCGCGGCCGCGCTCACTCGCTCGTTCAAGGTGGCCCCGGCGTTGCGGAGGGGTTTGGTCTGGACGCTCACCCTCGCGGTGATCGGGACGGCGCTCCAGATCATCGTCCCGGTCATGTTGCAACAGATCATCGACAACCAGATCCTCGGTTCCAGCGACATCGACGAACGAGCTGTGCTGACTGGCGGGGTCGTCGCCGGGGTGGCGATCATCTTGGCTGGTCTTGCGCGTTGGCAGTCGCTCCGAAGGTTGGTGATTTCCTCCGCGACCGGTCTCGCCCAGCTCAGGGTGCGGACCTTCGATCATCTCCATCGTCTTTCGATACTGGAACTCCAAGCCGAGCGCCGTGGTGCATTGGTCGCGAGGGTCACGAGCGATGTCGAGACCATGCAGCAGTTCATGGAGTGGGGTGGCATGGGAATGATCCTCGGTGTTGCCCAGCTCACGCTTGCGATGGTCGTCATGTTGTTCTACCGGTGGCAGCTTGCGCTCGCTGTCGCCGTCGGTGTCATCGTGTATGCCGTGCTCATCGTGGTCTTCCAACGGATTCTCGCTCGCGCCCACGACCGCGTGCGTGAGCGCGTGAGTGACTCTCTCGCTGCGACCGGCGAGGCGATCTCAGGTTTGCCGACCGTGCGTGCCTACGGCATCGAGCACACGATCACACGCAAGGTCGACGATGCGCTCGACGCACAATTCGGTGCAGAGGTGCGGACTGCCATACTCGCCTCAAGCCTGTTCTCCAGTGCAGAGCTGTTCGCAGGACTCCTCACGGCGATGGTGGTGGGTGTCGGTGTCGTATACGGACCCGACTGGGAGATGAGCGCCGGAACGTTGATCGCATTCCTGTTCCTCGTCAACTTGCTCATCGAGCCCGTGCAGAGCCTCGTGGAGTCGATCGATCAGGCCCAGTCAGCGGGTGCCGGTCTGAGGAAGATCCTCGGCGTCATCGACACACCGGTGTCGATGCAACGCCCGATCGACGGTGCGGTACTCGAACGAGGGGACCTCTCGGTCGAATTCTCCGACGTCACCTTCGGA
>JAUIIM010000035.1 GCA_030431785.1 Acidimicrobiia bacterium
CACCGACGACTACAGAGGACCGAGGTTCTCCGCGAGGATGGGGAATCGCGGTCGCAGCCTTCGCTGTCGTGATCCTGGTAGTGGGAGCAATCCTGCTCATACCGAGAGGCGACGACCCGGCACCCGCCGACGAACCTGTCGCAACGACGACGTCAGCACCGGAAGCCGCCGAGGACGGCACTCCGATTGAAGTACAGCCGGAGAACCCCGCTGCCCAGGGTCCCGTGATCACGGAGGAGATGCAGACGTTCCTGGACAACTATCCGGACGCGTACAACTCCGGGGACCCGGAGACGCTGCGTGATGCGTACGTCGTCGGCGCGAGCCGTGCGTACAAGGACAGTCCGGAACTACTGATCTCCGTTGACCAAATCGTCGAAGAGATGGTCCACCTGCGAGCCCGCGAGACGACGCTCACTCTGGAGAACTGCACGCCGTCGGCGACCTCGATCACCTGTGACACCGTGCTCTCGGGACCGTACGAGACCGCGGTCTTCGACGGTCCGATCGTCGCACGGGACACCTACACGGTTGACCCGGACGGGAGGGTCGTCAGGGTTGCCGTCTCGGCGCCCCAGGTCGATATGAACACGCAGGTCGCGTTCGAACGGTGGCTGGAGGCAGAACATCCGGATGTCTATGCACAGCTGCTGGATCTTCAGTTCCGCCAGTTCTTGGCGTACGACGACTCCGAGATCTACCTCGAGTGGGCACCTGTATGGGCTGACTTGGGACGACCGTAGCGCCGAGCGGAGCTCGGCGAGATCACACATCCCAGATCTCAGCAACGGCCGCCCACTCCAATCCGGAGGGGCGGCCGTTTGTCGCGTTCGGGGGCTGACATCCAGATCCGGGGCTCGGTCGGCTCGCGGTTGATGCGATCTCGCCGAGCCTCGGCGATTCTGATCGGCGTGTAGTCGCTACAATATTGAGCGACCGCTCAAGAATTGGAAGGATCATGGCTTCATCTCCCACCGGTCGACGCGTCGCGATCGTTGACGGCCTCCGAACACCGTTCGCCAAGTCCGGTACCGCGCTTGCGACCGAGTCGACGCTCGATCTCTCGCTGAACGTCGTCGCCGAACTTCTGGCACGCTCCGGGGTCGAAGCTTCGGCGGTGGACCGTGTCGTCTACGGATCGGTCGTTCAGGACGTCGCGGCTCCGAACATCGCCCGAGAGATTGTCCTGGCCGGACCGTTCCCCGAGTCCACGGATGCCTACTCGGTCACCCGGGCCTGCGCCACCTCCACCCAGTCCGCGGTGAATGCTGCTCAGGCGATCGCACTCGGCGAAGCAGACGTCGTCATCGCCGGGGGCGCTGATTCGCTCAGCAAGCCACCGGTCACCTACTCGGACCGCTTCGTCGAGCTGATGATGAAGGCGAACGCCGCCAAGGACGCTCCGACGAAGATCAAGACCCTTTCCAAGATCCGTCCGAAGGACTTGAAGCCGAACCCACCCGCCATCGCAGAACGATCCACCGGAAAGACGATGGGCGACTCCGCAGAGGACATGGCGAAGGCGAACGGCATCAGCCGAGAAGCGCAGGACGAGTATGCGATCTCCTCGCACATGAAGGCCTCGGCGGCGTGGGCCGACGGGGTGTTCGACGACGAGGTGATGACCTATCGCAGTGCGCCGAAGTACAGCGACGCACTCCACCGGGACACCCTTCCCCGAGATGACTCCACGATGGAGAAGCTGGCGACACTCAAGCCGGTGTTCGACCGGAAGTACGGGTCTGTCACGGCGGCGAACAGCAGCCCGCTCACCGACGGGGCTGCCGCGCTCCTCCTCATGGACGACGACTACGCAAAGGCGCACGGATTCGAACCGCTCGCCTACATGAAGTCGTACGGCTTCGCAGCGCTCGATCCGAACTGGCAGCTGCTCATGGGACCTGCGTTCGCCACCCCGATCGCACTTGATCGTGCTGGCATGACCCTCGACGACATCGATGTGATCGACATGCATGAGGCCTTCGCTGCCCAGATCCTGTCGAACATCCAGGCGTTCGCTTCCACGAAGTTCGCCGAGGAACGCCTCGGACGGGACCAGGCGATCGGCGAGATCGACGAATCGAAGTTCAACCTGTACGGCGGTTCGATTTCACTCGGACACCCATTCGGGGCAACGGGAGCACGCCAGATCTCGACCATGGCCCGTGAACTCGACCGACGTGGCGGCGGTACGGCACTCGTGACCCAATGTGCCGCTGGGGGTCTCGGCGCAGCGATCATCCTGGAGAAGTAACGATGGACCTCAAGAACCACAAACTCACGATCCGAGAAGACGGTGTCGCTGTCCTGCTCATGGATCGCGTCGACACACCGATGAACACGCTCGGCGAGGACTTCGTCCGCGAACTGGACACCGTCGTCGATCGCCTGGAGGAGGACGACGTCAAGGCGGTCGTTATCGGGTCGGCGAAGAAGGACTTCCTCGCCGGAGCTGACATCACGATGTTCGACGACCTCGACACCGTCGACGCCGCGGTTGACGCTGTCTCCGCGCTCCACGACATCTACAACCGGATCGAGTCGCTCCATCGCCATCAGAAGAAGCCGGTCATCGCAGCGATCGACGGGGCGTGCCTCGGCGGCGGACTCGAACTCGCACTGACCGCATCGATGCGGATCTGCTCGAATCGCGACGGTACCCAGCTCGGACAGCCCGAGGTACAGCTCGGGGTGATCCCGGGCGCCGGTGGCACCCAACGGCTCCCCCGCATCGTCGGCATCCAGTCGGCACTCGAGATGATTGTCACGGGCCGGCCGGTCCGTCCGTACAAGGCGAAGAAGATCGGTCTGGTGTCCGGCGCCGTCCCTCCTGAGGTCCTGCTGGACGTCGCGGTCGAATGTGCGCTCGAAGCCATCGATTCGGAGGATCCGGACGTCGTCATCGCCATCAACCCGAAGCACCTCCGCACCCTCGCACTCGAGAAGAACCCGGTGGGTCGCAAGATCCTCTTCAAGAAGGCGACCGAGGCGATGCTGAAGGAGACCAAGGGCCACTACCCGGCTCCGAAGCGAGCGATCGATGCGATCCAGATCGGTGTCGACCACGGCTTCGACGCAGGCTCCGCCGCCGAGATCCGCTTCTTCGCCGAGCTCGTCCTCACACCCGAATCGAAAGCGCTGCGGTCGATCTTCTTCGCCCAGCAGGCACTCAAACACGACTCCGGAGTCGACTCGGACGCTGCACCGATCGACGTCGACAACGTCGCCGTGCTCGGTGGCGGTCTGATGGGGGGTGGCATCGCTGCGGTGTCCACCTCGAAGGCCGGAGCGAACGTCCGGATCAAGGAGATCGACGATGACGGTGTCGCCCGTGGACTGGCCTATGTGGACCGTGTGGTCCGCCGCCGAGCCAAGCGTGCACGGATGTCTGAGTTCGAAGTCGACCAGGTCCTCCATCGTGTGACGGGAACCACCGGGTGGAACGGATTCGGGAACACCGATCTCGTCATCGAGGCGGTGTTCGAGGATCTCGATCTGAAGCAGTCGATCGTGAAGCAGGTCGAGGAGGTTGTTCCCGAGAGCGCCGTGTTCGCATCGAACACGTCCACCCTGCCCATCACGGACATCGCGAAAGCGAGTGCCCGACCGGACAAGGTCGTCGGGATGCACTACTTCTCGCCGGTGGAGAAGATGCCGCTCCTCGAAGTCATCACGACCGACAAGACCTCCGACGAGACGACCGCGACCGCAGTCAAGTTCGGGAAACGGCAAGGCAAGACGGTGATCGTCGTCAACGACGGCACCGGCTTCTACACGTCCCGGGTCCTCGGCCCCTACTCCAACGAAGCGGCCTTCCTGCTCGAAGAGGGCGCCTCCGTGGAGGCCATCGACGGTGCGATGACCGACTGGGGTTTCCCGGTAGGTCCACTGCTGCTGGCCGACGAGGTGGGCATCGATGTCGGTGCCCACATCTCCGAGATCTTCCTCGAGGCGTTCGGCGAACGGATGCGCGGACCCGAGATGATGTCCGGTCTGATCGCCGACGACCGCAAGGGCCGGAAGAACGGCAAGGGCTTCTACGTCTACGAGGACGGCGACCGCAAGGGCGTCGACCAGACCGTGTATCAGGCGCTCGGCCTCGGTGACCGCAAGGAGATCGACCGGACGGAGATCCAGGAGCGTCTCTCGCTGGCGTTCCTGAACGAGGCGGCGCTTTGCTTGGAAGAAGGCATCCTACGCTCGGCTCGCGATGGCGACATCGGTGCCGTGTTCGGTCTCGGGTACCCGCCGTTCCGCGGCGGTCCGTTCTGGACGATCGACCAGATGGGCGCAGCGAACGTCGTCGAGCGGCTACGAGCCCTGGAAGAACGCTTCGGCAACCGGTTCACGCCCGCCCAGATCCTCATCGACCACGCGGAGTCGGGCAGCACCTTCCGGTAGGCCTTTCTGCAACCCAGAGTTAGGTTGTAGGAATATCCACCAAGGTAGCTCTGGGTTGCGCATACGCACGTTGGTACCCTGACGGCCATGCCTGAATTTCGTCTGCCCGACATCGGTGAAGGCCTGACCGAGGCCGAGATCGTCCAATGGCATGTCGAGGTCGGGGACACCGTTGCGGTCGACCAGGTGATCGTCGAGGTGGAAACCGCCAAGACCGTCGTCGAGATCCCGTCTCCGTTCGCCGGGGTGATCACCGGCATCATCGCCAAACCAGGCGACACCGTTGAAGTAGGCGATGTGTTGTTCCAAATCGGCGACGGCACCAACGCGGTCGCCGAGATCACAGATCACGGATCACAGATCACAGACACGGGTGCTGACAGCGGTCAGATAGCGGCTCCTGGACCGGGTATCGAGCGATCATCGATCATCGATCATCGATCCGAGCCCGGCGCTCGGCTCGCACCACCTCGATCGGACACAGGCGATCGGAGATCGGTCCGGGCCATGCCGCTCGTACGCCGATTGGCTGAGGAGCGGGGTATCGACCTCGCGACGGTTGTGGGGACCGGGCCGGGTGGGGCAATCACGAGAGCCGATGTGGAAGCGGCTGAGCCGACGCCGGGGTTTGAGGGTGAGGTCGTGCCTCTGTCGGCGACCCGCCGTGCCATTGCTGAGCACATGGCCGAGTCGTGGCGAACGATCCCACATGTCACCGTCCAGGCCGAGGTTCGGGCGGAGTCGCTGCTCGCCGAGATGAAAGCGGGAAGTGTGGGGCTGGAAGCCGTGGCGGCACGGCGGGTCGTTCCCTTGCTCGAAGAATTCCCGGACTTCAACGCGTCATTCACCGAAGACGGAGTGGGTCAGTACAGCGCACGAGACATCGGGTTCGCCGTCGACACGGAAGCCGGCCTGATGGTGGTCGTCGTGCGTGGAGTGGACGACAAGGCACCCGAAGATGTCCACGCTGAGTTCACGGAGCTCGCTGCGAAGGCGAAGGACCGCACGATCGACCTCGGCGACATCAGCGGTCAGACGTTCACGATCTCCAACATCGGTGCCCTCGGAGGCGGTCACGGCACACCGATCATCCCCCTCGGCACCACCGCCATCCTCTCGATCGGCCGAGCGACCGAGCAACCGGTCGTCGAAGACGGTGAGCTGACCATCGGCATGGTCGCCCCCATCGACCTCTCCTACGACCACCGAGTCATCGACGGCGGCCTCGGGCAGATGTTCCTGAGCTCCGTGGTGCAAGCTCTCGAGACATAGTCACGCCCGCTCCTCTCGAAGCACCATCGGCTAGGACTTGTAGTCGGCAAAACACGAGCCAGCGACTGCAGCGTGCTCATCGTTCGCATACTGCAAGAACAGGTCGCCCTCTCCCGCGTCTGGCGCAACGTCTAGCCCAACAGATCGCAAGCAGTCCTTGAGCTTCTCAAGCTCAGCCGACCGAAGGTCGCCGGTGTCCGACTCGTTCTGAGTGACCCACACAACGTCGATCAGCGACAAGTAGCGGTCGTAGCACGCGTCGTGAATCTCGCCCTCAGGGTCATCTACAGCAGAGAACCCGTACTCGTAGTACGCGAATAGCCGATTCTCATCGAGACTCGGCTCGAGGGTTCGCACACCGGCATCTCGTAGACAACTCGCAACGGCAAAAACCGCCGCCTCGTACTCGTCGAACGTAACGACTCGATCCGCGAGTGGGTCCTGTTGCTGAGGGGGAATCGACTCAAAGATGCCCGGCGGAAGAGCCTCGTCCGCCACTGGAGTGTTCGGTTCAGGCGCAGCGCATGCTGAGAGAGCTGTCAGGAGAACGATGACAATCCGCCACGCAGCGAGACTCATCGTTCGCCAGTCTCGAAAGACCTCTCTGTCACCGGCATTGCGGAATTTTGATCGTAGCGCATTGCATAGCAATCCTACCCGCAGCCTCCGGTTCTGTAGTAGTAGTTGACCGGATACGACGAGTGATTCCACTTCGGTCCGTGCCCTCCCCCAAGGCACCCAGTCAACGAGGACGCCGATCTCACCGCAACGCCGCTTTGCGAGTAGGCCCAGCTACTCCAGGTTGGGCCGATTCAGGAATCATACTTCACCTTCGCCCGTGAGCCCGAACAATACGTGAAGTCTCCGTACGTGCCCACGAGCAACTCCGTCCACGCAACCGCTAGGTCGTTCGGGTTTCCTGCAGTGGTGTACGCGGCACCCCTGACACTGCAGTGGATGCCTACCTGTGCGCCACTGAAGGAATATGCGTCCAGTGTCGGCGTGGGTCCGACCATGCTGATGAGTAGCACAAACGACGCAACCAGCACACGAATGGTCCTGCGGGCAACGCCGAGGCCTCCCACTTGTGGCCATCGGAACTCGTACACGCCTGCTGCTGCCATCGTCCCTCCTTGTGCTGTCTACCTCGAAAGTAACAGACCCCCCCCCCTCGCGAGTCAAGCAACCGCTGGTGGCCACAGATATCGGAACTCCCTCGCGAACCACCGCAACCTTGGCAACCGGTGCAGCACGATGACCGTGGCACGGTCGCAACCATCGACCTCCCCTACGACCACCGCGTCATCGACGGTGGTCTCGGGCAGACGTTCTTTAGCTCAGTGGTACAAGCACTCGAGGCGTAGGCAAAAGCCCGGCCGCTCCTCTCAAAGCTCCATCAGCTAGAACTCGTAGTCAGCAAGAACCGCTAAAAAGAACACGAGGCAAGCTCGAATCACAAGGGCGCAACCATGTGACTGCTCGGGTCAAAGGTCCGCGGCGATCTGATCGAAGCACTGTACGTAGTCGTCGCCTGCGAGGGCAATCGCGTCGTTCAAGTTCTCCAGCGTCGGGCTTTCACCGACGTCGTACCCCAAATCTGATACACAGTCGAGCACCTCTCTATAGAACGCTTCCTCTTCATCTGCCGAAGGACCCGTCTGGATCGCCCAGATCTGGTCCACGAGGTCCTGATACTCCGCATAGCACTGCTCATACTCTTGCTCTACGAAGCGAGCCTCGTCCTCTGTGCTCACGCCACCAAAGTCGAACGAATATCGCATTCTCTGGCCGTCATAAGCGATATCGGATACCCAGATTCCGGCGGCTTCGAGGCATCCCGTAGTGGCAAGGACGGCTCGTTCGTATTCGACCAATTCGACCACCCCGTCGCGTGCAATCGCTTCCTCGAAGCTTGAAACGTCGTCTATCAGGTGTGAGGGGACCGCATCGGGAAGGACATCCGCCAGGTCGGATTCCGAGCTGCTCGAACAGGACGTGCCCGCAACAGAGATAGCCAAGGCTACGCACACGATCAGCCATCGCTTCTGCATGGGACGGAACCTAGCCAGACTTCGCTGGTTCCGGTCCGGTCTACGCGGAGTGACCAGCCGCGGCCGCTACAAGTCGTCCGCAGCAGCCTGGCAGTCAGAAGCCGCTTCGTTGGTACTGATCGCCCTCAACAGGACCGTTACATGTTCGCTGGGAGGAATGTCGATGCCGTGTCCAGCCAGACAGTCGGCGTATGCCTCCTTGATTTCGATCGGCGCATCCCCGAACGACTCAACGTGTTGAGCGAAGTACACCGAGTCAACCCGCTCACCGTAGCGCGCGTAGCAGCCGTCGAACCGCCCGAGCACAACGCTGTCTGGCAGGAGATCGCCGTTGGCATCGACCCCTCTGTAGAGGTAGTCGTACCTGATGCCGTCAGGGTCGAGGTCCGGTCCCATCACCTCGAGGCCGGCTTCCTTCGCACAGGCAAGTGTCGCGAGAACGGACCGCTCATACTCCTCGAATGTCACCTCACCGTCTTCAAGAATCTCAGCCTGGAACTCTGACGCGTTGGGGAGTGCCTGCTCAACGATTTCCGCGATGGCAGCATCGCGCTCGTCGGCACCAGAAGATCCACACGCGGCGACCAGAGCCATCAGAATCAGTAGCTGAACCACCCATGTCCGTCGAATCATCATCGGTCCTTGAGTTGGTCAGCGATGGGTTCGCGGGAGGCGATTGCCCATGGGAGAGGTGCGGCCACGATCGCAAGGAGGAGACCTGAAGCTACGGAGCGACCGACGATGGACCACTGATCAGCAGCCATCGACTCGCCCGCCAAGATCCCGGCAACCACGACTCCCCACATCGTCCCAACGACGGCACCGGCAACGAGCGGAATCAATGCCTCGGCCGAACCGATGATCGTGAGACCGGACGTCCGCGTCCCCAGCGCCCGGTACAGCCCAATATCGGAGCGTCGAAACCATGCCATCACCCACACGGTGAGAGCGATCACCGCCCCGGCGAGGATCCATCCATACCGCGTCGGTCGCTCGGCGAGTTCGGCGAGCGTGTCGCGTGAGAATTCGTCAAGTCGAATGAGTGGTGCGGCGATGGCATCTCCGGATCCGGCGAACACAGCGGCAGCAGCCTCCGTGCGCCCCGTCGACACACCCGGTCCATACTCGATCCAGCATTGCACGGCGGTCCCGGTCGGTGCCATGGATGCCATGATCGACCGACTCGCCTGCGGATCCCTGAGTTCGGTGTCGACCACACGCTCGACAGGAGCGATACGCCCCTCGATCCCGAGCATCATGCCGGGTGCGAGCCCGAGTTCCTCAGCCGCTGCGGCCCCGATCGTCCAGCCGTTGCCGCCTGGATCGGGTACAACCAACTCGTCGGTTGCGATCACATCCCAGAGTCCGGATGTGCCTGCAGCCGTGTTGAAAAGCGTTCCGGGTGCGCCGTCGGTTTCGACCGCCGTTGGAGATGAGAGGGCACCCGATGCGAGTACCCCGTTTGCATTCTTGAATGTGGCGCAGGAGTCCACCGCAAGCCCGGAGTCGCTGTACACGACCACCGCGTTGCCTCCTGCCTCGACATATCGGCGGTTGAAGTCGACGAGGTCATAGGTGGTGGCGGCCTCCGTGTAGGCAAGCCCTGCCATCAATGCAGCGGTGAGCCCAACGAGCAGGAAGGTCCTTGCGGGAGCGGCGCGCAGATTGCTCCAAGCCTCAGAGAGCAGGTCCCGCACACGCCAGTTCACGCCGCCGCCTCGCTGGCAGCGCCGTCCAGTAGCCGCACCACCCGGTCACACCGCTCGGCGACGATCGGATCATGCGTGGCGACCAACAGCACCGACTCTGGATGGCGTGCACCCCAGAGTGCGTCGAGGACCACGTCAGACGTCGCACGGTCGAGCTGCCCGGTCGGTTCGTCCGCCAGGATCACGAGAGGCCGCACTGCCGTGGCCCGGGCGATGCAGACGCGCTGGACCTCACCCCCGGACAAGGTACGGACCGGTTTGTCCCGATGATTGGAAAGACCGACTGCATCGAGTGCCAGCCGGGCACGGTCCGCTGCCTCTCGGCGGGACACGCCCTGAGAAAGCATCCCGACCTCGACATTGTCCTGAGCAGTACGTGCCCCGAAGACGTTCACCGTCTGGAACACCCAGCTGTATCGCTCGGTCCGCATCCGCGATCGCCCCCCGTCGGATTGCGGGACCGGGTCGCCACCGACTCGAACGGATCCCTCGGTTGGGGTCGTGAGCAAGCCGGTGATAGAGAGCAGGGTGGACTTGCCGGACCCGGAGGGTCCGACCAATGCGACGGTTTCTCCGGCGGTGATCGTGAGGTCCACATTGCGCAGTACCCACGGACCGCGGCCATAGCGGTGTGATATCCCGGTCAGTTCAAGCGCCGGATTTGCGGCGGCTGTGGGAGTGCTCATGTGCAGTCGGGAACGTCGAGTACATCAGATGGGTTCGCCAACACCTCGTCACCAGCTGAGAGTCCGGTGGCGATGTCGACCGTTGCCACCCGCCCCGACTCAGTCGTGACTGTTCGGGGTACGAACGATGTGCCGTCGGGTACGTACACGCACAGCGACCCGTCCTCGGCCGCGACCACTGCTGTAGCTGGCACGGTGATCGACGGCTCAGGGCTGGCGATGCGGATGCGTCCCGACGCTTGGTTTTGCTGAGCGTCAGTACTGAGGACCGTCGAGAGCTCCAACAGTCCATCGTCCGTGACTTCACCGTCGACGAGTTCGACTTCGATGTCACCGATAGCAAGGATCCACTGCCCTTCCGGTGCGATCATTCGGCCTTCGACATTGGTCAGTGCGACTTCTTCCAGCGGTACCGCTGACTCCACGATCACCGATCCTGCCGACGGTGCCGGAGCACCGTTGGTCAGATGAACAGCAGCGACCTCGATCGATGGCTCGGGAATCCAAACGACATAGCCGGGTTCGAACCGTCCAGCCGGGTCGACCACGCCGATGGCTTCTTCCCATTCTTCGACGGCGTCTTCAAGCACCCGACCGAACTCGCCGTCGATCTCACCCTCGTAGAAGCCGAGCGTTGTCAGCATTGTTTGAAGCTCGGCGACATCGTCGCCTGCGTCGCGTCGGGAAAGAGGTCGCCAGAAGGCTTCGTCGCTGTGCCACGCCACGCGGTCGATCCCGCCGATTCGGGCCACGATGTCTTGCGACGCCAGCTCACTGTCGACCGCGACCGTCACCTCCGTCACCGTGCCGAACCATTCAGGAGCAAGAACCTGTGTGGGTTCGCCCCACGTCGGTGTGACCGTTACCGCAGTCTGTGAATCGTCGACCCGCTCCTCGACGGGAACCACCAACGCAACCGGCTCAGGATCAAGCTCCTCAAGCCGATCCTCAGTCTGGGTCTGGAGCCAAACCAACGCGCCGGCGGGCACAGCAACCAACACCACAATGGCGATCAAGAATCGAATCGATGCCACTCTCGTCCCCTTTCACCTAGTTAGCAATCTAAGCAACCAAGTAGGGCAACGCCCACCCGACTACCGATTTGACTTGCAAGATTAGGGGGGGGGTACTGTGCCAAACAGAACGACACACAAGGGAGGACAACATGCCACACTCATCCGGGTTGATGCGTCGATTGACAATTGCATTAGCAGTATCCGTCGCCGTTGCGACAGCGCTTATTGGTCTAGCCGAGCCGGTCGCCGCTTCAACACACAAGCAACAGACTTGGACGGCCAATGGCTGTACGTTCACTGGACATCAGTGGTCGGATCCGGGTACATCGTGGATAGGCGATACGAGAACGTCGGACAGCGACTGTGTTCGGGTTCGCACGGGTATCCGCTTCTATGGGGCGGGGTATGGATACCGGTATATGGGCAACGACGGTGCGACAAGCGCTTGGGTTGGATCCGGCACCTCGGAGTTCGGCCACTACACACGACACTCGTCCCGAGTCGACGGTGTTCCTTGGTCGCCGTGGAAGTACCAGTACTAGCCTGACACTCATGGGTCAAAGTGCGGGGGCCACTAGGCGCTGGGTAGTGGCGGTTGTAGCCGCCCTGGTCCTTGGTGCGTGCGCATCGGGTACACCTGAATCCAGCCGCCGACGGAGCACCGACGTTCACTCCAGCGATGCCTCCACTCTGACATTCGCGGATTACGAGCGAGCCGTGTTCACGTTCGCCGAATGCGCAACATCGCAAGGCGTATCGTTGACTGGACCATTCCGTGCATCTGACGCGAGAGATCACAACGTGATGATTGGCTGGAGTGGGGAGCTCGATGCGGATCTGATGTACACGTGGATCGTGAACTCTGCCACCGAGGATGGTCTGGATCAAGCCATGGTTATCACCGAGTCCTGCCAAGCCGAGCACCTGGACGAGGTTCAATCTCAGTGGATTCAGCAGAACCTTCGGACACCAGCTGAGATCGATGAGTACTTTGCAGAAGCCGCTGATTGCCTACGAAAGGCAGGCGTCGAAGTCCCAGAGACACCCGACAACGACACGGTCAACAACCTGATCATGCTGAACTTCCTTTCGACCACCTGCGGATAGAGGCATCACCGGCCGAACACCGGCTGCTACAACGACGGCTCCACCGCATCACCAGAGCGTGACGGACCTCCCCTCCCCCCTTATGTGTCTTGAACTGCACAATTGTCGCGCGATTTCTCCAGATTTCTTGTGAGAGCGTGCTCCCCATCAACGAATCCTGCCCGCTTTCGGCAAATTGCTTGACAGGTCTCGCCCTACCCACCCTTAAACACCGCTTCGTGGCAGGCGCGGTACGCGTTTGGATGCTCGCCGAACGTGATCGAAAGCGCCGCCGGATCAGCTGATTCGATCTTGATATCCTCGACTCGAAGACAATCTACGAGTGCTTCGTACTCGTCACGATCTGCCCGCTCGGCAGCCTGATCCGCCCAAACAAGCCAAACGTTGTCGACTTCGGCTTCGCAAGCAAGCGCCTCCGGCGACTCTGCCTTTTCGTTCATCTGCCCAGCCGGATCTTGGAACGAGAACGCAAACGACCCCCTTGCATCAAGCGGACTGCCCCTATACGTGGCCTCGCCTACCAGCCCAAGCTCTCTTTCCATGCACGCCACATAGGCGTTTGCGGTGAGTACCTGCGTCTCAAGCTGGCTCATACTCGACCCGGGCACGCCTTCCTGTATCGCTGGCTCGGATTGGGAGCATCCAACTACCAGCAGGAACCCTGCCATCAAGAGCCAGATTGGTCCGCGGAAGCTCATCCGCCTTGACCACTCAATTGGAGGTCGGCGTACCAGCCGTGCTCCCACGTCCTAGCCGACCATCTGACCGTGTTCGGCTGCGAATCGCGAACTGAGAACTGGATGTATGCGGGATTCGACGATGTGTACCCATGGAGGTGCACCTCATCGGCGTCCCACCCTTTCACATACTGATACTGGCATCCACCGTTCATGTCGTCAGTATCGGCTGTGCTCGGCGCTAGGTACCACCAACCGTACAAAAACTCGTACTGGCACCCATCATATGTCGCAGCGCGCTTGACACTCCAGCCCGCGATCGCGGCTCCCGCTGACACGACTACAAGCAGCACGACCATTGCCGTGGTCATACTCCACCGGCCATAGCGGCGAACCATTCCCCTCTGCTTCGAACTCCTTGATTTCACTGTCCCCTTTCCTCTCGTTGGGTCGCTAGTCCGCAGAGCTACTACCAAACTGCTCGTGCGTCCGTCGATACGCCGATCGACGCCCTTCGTTCTATTGACTCGCCAACCTGTTCCTCTTGCCCTCCTCCGTTCCCCCTATACGTGTCCCGAGATGCGATGACGTCGCGCGATTTCTTCGGTTTTCTGTGAGAGCGTGCTCTCACCGTCGAATCCCGTCCGGTTCCGGCTGTCGATCTCTTGACAGATCGACAGGGGCGGGAGCTTGATCCTGTCGTTCGTTCAAGACATCCGACTATCCGAGGAACACTTGATTTGAGTACCGCTCAATGCATCCTCTGAGGCGCTCCAAATCCTCGGTGCTCAAGTTCGGTCCGACGGCCTCGCCGACGATGTCTTCGATGTCAGCGAGCGTCGCCCCTTCGGGAACGTCGAGTCCCGCCTCGCGGACGCACGCGCTGTACTCATCTCGAACTCGTTCGGCTTCGTCACCGCTTGGAACCTGCTGCAGACTCCACACGGGGAGCACGAAACTGAGGAATTCGGTCTCACAGAGTTCAATGTCGGCATCGACTCCTGGGGCCAGCTGCACGCAGTAGTTGATGTATCGACCGTCCATGATCGGCGTTGGTCCGATCACGGTTGAACCTTGGTCGCGCATACAGCCGATCGCGGCGTCTATTGCCTGCTCGTACTCGGCGAATGACACTTCGCCGTCGGCCAGCACATTCTGCTGGAACTGTGACGCACCGCCATCGCTTTCAGCAATGATTCTTGCGATAGCGTCCGATTCATCACTCTGAGCAGCGTCGGCACACGCCGAAACGGCGAGGCAGACTCCGACGACAGCTACCAGGACCGATCGAAAACCAGGAATCGTGAGGTACATCTATCCGCCGATGGCCTAGGAGTACTTCCATGAGCTCGGCGCCCCAGCGCTACTCACTGCTTTGTGCCAATTTCTTTGACAGATCTCGCTCGGCGACATATGTTGACGAGGCACAAGATACGTATCAATCATGACGATTTCAGAAGGGAGATACTGTGCTTCTGCTGTTTGAACCCCGATTCACCTTGGACGAGAGCCTCTCGGTAGCAAGCACCCGTGACGGTGCAGCATCCAATTCTCACCGCGACACTATCCGACTCTGGCTGGGGACGTTCACTGCAGTATTGCGATGTCCGTCGGCTTGCCGTTGGCGTTCGCCGCAACATCGACCACATGGACGCAGTCGCCGGGCGGTTGCTCCTTTCTCGGGAACAGCGATCTCCCGGGCGGCAACACCGCGGTGGCCGGAACTTACAACCAGAGCTCGTGGTGCCTCGCGACCGTCGAACTCCGAATGGGATACAAAGTGGACGGATACTGGTACTACAGAAACACCAAGACGCATACCGGAGAAGGCGGAGGCGTGACGGACCTCAAGTCCGGGGCCGACGGAACGAATGGCCGGCACCGGTCGAAGGTCGGCGGCTCGTGGACATCCTATAAATACACGAACTACTAACCGGGGCCGGACACCTCAATTCTATGTTCACCGTTCGTCCGACTCCGTTCCTCGTAGCCATCGCGGTAGTCACTGTTGCCGCATGCTCTACCCACTCACATGGTCCGGATTCCTTCGACGACCGGCAAGCGCAACTGCGCCACGCGGTTATCTCACGCGGGTTGGCTGAGGCGCCGGATACACAAAAGAGGATGCTCGAAGATGGCATCGTGTCATTCCCGGAATATGAATCCGCAATCTTGGCAACCATCGGATGCCTGCAAGATGCCGGCATTGCGGTAACCGAAATAGCCCGATCGCCGGACGGCGAGACAATCGAGTACACATACGGCGGCGTGCCCGAAAGCGAGCTCGACGCACTCGACGACACATACGATCGGTGCCGCAACGAGCATTCTGTTTACGTCGAGGAGCTCTATTCGGTCCAGAACGCCGAATCGAACGAGCAATACCAAGAACGACTGGCGAGTGCTCATGCGTGCATTGGTGAGCTCGGGATCGACCTGCCCGAGTCGTCAACACTCGCGGATTTAGTGGACCTCATTGCCGCCGATCCCGTCGGTGTCTCCGAGTGTCTCGAATCCGCCGGGTTCTAGGACCCCAACGACCGAGGCAGTCTCGCGAAGAAGTCGTGTCCGCTTGCGGCCAATTGCTTTACAGGTCTCGGTCGGCGACATATGTTGACAGGGCGACACGAGTTGAAAGCTCGAGGAGGGAGATACCGATGATTCGACGACTCGCAGTCCTTTTCACGACCCTGATCCTCGCCATGGTGATGATCGTCCCGGCAGCCTCAGCCTGGTCCGTTGCCGAATGCTCATTCAACGGCTGGAACAGCTTCTCCGGCAACACGGCCAAGGCATACACCGGAGCAACCAACACCGGTTGCGACGCTGTGTGGGGCAAGGTCCACTACAAAGTGGACGCCATCTGGGATTGGAGCATGCCCTGCTACACCTACATCTACGACTTCTGCATCAAGAACGTGAACGGCGCTGATGATGCCGACCTCGGCAAGCACCGAGCATTGTCGAACTCGGGAGGCTTGTCTGTCTGGTATGTCAGCTACTAGCTGAGCCGTGAAGTCATTGATCGTAGGTGTCGTACTTGCTGTAGCTGTCGCATCGTGTGGAGGATCAGCGACCAACTCGCACTCTGCCTCGCTCTCATCGCTGCTCGACCGCGTGGGCGATCAGATGCCAGCGTCGCAACTTTCAGCATTGCGGGACCTTGAGTTGACTTACGACGAGTACGAACGGGCATTCCACCTAGCTGTGCAATGCATGAGTGATCAGGGACTTGAAGTACGTGGTCCGAACAGCGAGAACAACGGCCGATATCTGACGTATAGCTTCTCGTCGACAGACTCCGAAGCAGACTCGCAGTGCTTCGAGGAGCATCTGAGCTATGTACACCGCGTGTGGGTCGAGAGCCAGATTCCGACCGGAGCCGAAGCCGACCGAGTACGAGAAGAGTATGCCGACTGTGTTCACTCAGTCGGCCTCGATCCTCCGACCGATGGTGATTTGGCGATCCTCGAACGATTCGTCGGCGAGTCCCTTCGAGATCCGACATGGGGCAACAACGCCGCACTGGACGCTTGCATCCGACAGTACAGCAACGCCATCTTCTCCAATGATCCGTGGCACCTATCGTCAGGCAAACCGTGGAGCGCCACCCGAAAGCCTCGAAGCGCCAGCGAATCTCGCCAGCCTGGGAAGGACGTCTGTCCGATTTCGGCCAATTTCTTGACAGATCTCGCGCAGTTGCATACGTTGACAGTGCGACATGAGTTGACAACTCAAGGAGGGAGATTCCGATGTTTCGACGACTCGCAATCCTGCTCACCACCTTGATGCTTGCCATGGTGATGATCGTTCCCGCTGCCTCAGGCTGGATTGCCGCCGAATGCTCATTCAACGGCTGGAACAGTTTCTCCGGCAACACGGCGAGCGCCTACACGGGAGCGACCAACACCGGTTGCGACGCGGTGTGGGCGAGAGTCCACTACAAGGAGGACGCAATCTGGAAGTGGAGCACGCCGTGCTACACGTATACGTACGACTTCTGTACAAAGTTCCAACCAGGTGCCGACGACGCGGATCTCGGTAAACATCGAGCGCTGTCCGATTCCGGCGGACTCTCGCCGTGGTACACAAGCTACTGAGCGGTCAGTGTTTCGGAGTCTCATCGCTCTCACGACGGTCGCGCTCGTAGCGATCGCAGGGTGCTCAACGTCAGGACGGGACGACGCCGCGTCACATCGTATCGAGAGCCTGCTTGAACGAGTCGGGGACGACATGCCCCAATCCCAGCGGAGCGCACTGTCCGACTTGGAGCTCACCTACGACGAATACGAGGCAGCGACACTCGCGACTATCGAGTGCATGCGAGAATCTGGGATCATCGTCATCGACCTGGAATCGATGAACAACGGTCGATATCTCGGCTACTCGCACTCCTCGTCGGCTCACGATGCAGACGAGCCGTGTCGCCGTGAGCATCTGGCGTATGTTGAGCAGATATGGGTAGATCAGCAGGCGCCGACGGCGGCTGAGTCCGAGGAGATTCGAGCTGAGTACCAGCAATGCCTGGAAGACGCTGGCGAGAACCCGCCACCAGATTCCACATTCGAGGATCTGGAGCGCTACGTCGCGCTCGCGGGAATGGATGGCATCCTTACCGATGCGGGGTTTTCTTGTGCCCGAGAACACAGCGTCGTCAATTGGATTTCTGATCCCTAGTGCCGGACCAACGAGTTGACATCGTCACCAAGGCGCTCATCGGCGGACTGGTCAGCCCACGCAAGCCAGATGTTGTCCACCTCGGCCTCACAAGCGAGTGCCTCGGCGATTCCGCCTTGGCTTCCATATCACCACTGGGGTCCCGGAACGAGTATGCGAACGACCCCGTGCCGTCGATCGGACTACCGCGGAACACAGCCTCGTCGACCAGTCCGAGTTGTGCCTCCATACAGGCAACATAGGCACCCCGGCTCCGCCCTTGCTGGATCACAATCAGTAGGACTCTACTCCCTTGGGTTGACTCGCCTAGACGAGCGTGAACTCCACCATCGGAATCCTGGCCATCATCTCGACACGGCCTTCGTCGGTGCCGTCGTAGCTCACTCCCATGGATGCCATGAGCTTCTCGGCGGTCTTGGGGTGAACCGCCTCGTACGTCTTGAAGACGTCAGCGGCCTCTTGAGATTCAAGGAAGCGGACGGAGGCATCCGCGTGGCGGGTCGATCTGATCCATACGGCGTCGAGCTTCCCTGCCCTGATGTTCTGGTACCAGTCGGCGCGAGGACCGGTGCCCGACGTGACGATGTACGAGTTCGCCGCATCTCCGCGACCCGCGACCTCGATCACCGTCCGGTACGGCTTGTCGCTCTTGCGGCCGCGATGCTCGATCATCAGAAATCGCTTTCCGAACAGGAACCCGAGACGGGCACGGTACAGCCAGGTCGGGGCATGAAGGATGTGCTTCCAGAGCCCGGTGGGTTTGGATTTGAAATCGAAAGGCAACCTC
>JAUIIM010000036.1 GCA_030431785.1 Acidimicrobiia bacterium
GTTGGAGCAGGATCGCCGAAGTCTCAGGAGGAAAGAATGAGTCCCGAACTCACCGAGCTGATCGACCGGCTCGTCCTCCGTGGTCGCCAACGAGGCTTCCTCATGGTCGGCGAGATCCAGCAGGAACTCGAGGACGCGGATGCAGAAGTGTCGGCGTTCGAGCTGACGTTCACCGAGTTGCAGACGCAACGCATCGACATCAGGGAACCCTCCGTCGATGCCCTTGCCGACACAGGGGTGTCTGGTGAAGAGCTGGTACTCGTATCGGATCCGGTACGCATGTACCTGCAGGAGATCGGGCGCTATCCGCTCTTGGACGCGCAGCAAGAAGTCGAACTTGCGATGCAGATCGAAACAGGGAAGCGAGCCGCCGAGCAGCTCGAGAACGGAGAGACACTCGCCCCGGCGGAACAGGTCCTCCTCCGACGTCAGGTCCGCAACGGTGAACGGGCCGAAGCCCGTCTTGCAGAGTCGAACCTCCGTCTGGTCGTCTCGATCGCAAAGAAATACGTCGGTCGTGGGCTGTCGTTGCTCGACCTCATCCAAGAAGGCAATCTGGGTCTCATACGCGCCGTCGAGAAGTTCGACTACCGCCGTGGATTCAAGTTTTCGACGTATGCAACATGGTGGATCAGGCAAGCCGTCACCCGTGCGCTGGCCGATCAGGCGCGTACGATCCGTGTCCCGGTGCACATGGTCGAGACGATCAACAAGCTCGTCCTCGCCGAACGAACGCTCCATCAAGAGCTCAACCGTGAGCCGACCATCGAAGAGATCGCCGCCGAGATGGACATCGAGTCCGGGAAGGTGACGGAACTCCGTCGCATCGCCCAGGATCCGCTCTCACTGGAGTCGCCACTCGGATCCGAAGACGACGATGCGACGATCGGTGACGTCGTTCCGGACCTCGGTGCGGACGTCCCCGTCGAAGAAGCCGCGTTCAAGCTCCTCCAGGAGTACCTCTCGCTGGCGCTCGAAGGGCTCAGCGATCGTGAACGGCAGGTACTCATCATGCGGTTCGGACTCGACGACGGTTCCGTGCGCACGCTCGAACAGGTCGGTCAACACCTCGACGTCACGCGAGAACGGATCAGGCAGATCGAGACCAAGGCGCTCGCCAAGTTGCGCCAGCCTGCCAAGGCTCGTGCGCTCGACGGCTACTTGGAGTCTGGCTGACCCTGCCCGTTCGACGCGGCGCGCATCTTGTCCGCAGCTGAGACGAGGCCACCCCCGGCAGCTGCACGAGGCTTTCGAGTCAGCTTCTCTGTCGTGGACAGTGCTGCTTGCACCTGCTCGTTCTCTCGTAGCCGTGCGAACGCTCTTGCGAGTTGTTCGTAGCGTTCCCTGCCCGCACGTGCACCGAGGACGTAGCCAATCGCAAGGCCGATCACCAATCCGGTTCTGAACTTCATCTACCGATTCTCCCACACAATGTGACCGTCCTTTCACACGGCATCGAGCGCCCGGTCGAGATCGTCGATGAGGTCCTCGACGTCCTCGATCCCCGCCGAATAGCGGATCAACCCTTCAGGGATGCCAAGTGCGGCACGCTCGTCTTCCGGCACCTCGACGTGGCTGGTGGTCGCCGGCGGTCCCACGATGGTTTCGACGGCACCCAGGTTCGCAGCGGCGTGGGCATACCGAAGGTGGGGGAGGAAGCGGCGAACCGGCTCAAGATCCGGCCCCAAGCTGAAGCTGAGCATCCCCCCGAATCCGCGCATCTGACGTGCAGCGACCGCATGGTCTGGGTGCGAGGCGAGTCCGGGGTAGTTCACCCGCTCGACCTTGGGGTGCTTCTCGAGGTGTCGTGCCACCGCTCCGGCGTTCTGGTTCTGACGCTCGACACGCAGCGCCAGGGTCTTCATCCCACGTAACAGCAGGTACCCAGCCATGGGATCGAGCGTTGCACCGTTGATTTCTCGATAGCCATAGACCGTTTCGACGAGGTCCTCCCTGCCTACGACCGCACCACCGAGGGCATCGGCGTGGCCACCGAGATACTTGGTCGCACTGTGGACCACGAGATCGGCACCCAGTGTCAGCGGGTTCTGGTTGATGGGCGTGGCGAAGGTGTTGTCGACGACGACGATCGCACCGGCTGCATGGCCCTTGGCAGACAGCCGCTCGAGATCGAGGATCTTCAGGGTTGGGTTTGTCGGTGTCTCCAAATACAGGAGGTCGCACCCGGCATCAATCGAGGCTTCGATGGCATCGACGTCGGAGGTGTCACAGAGGTCGACTTCGATCCCGAGCGGAGGGAGGAAATCGGTGAACACCTTGCTCGTTCCACCGTAGGTGTCCTTGACGCTCACCACGCGATCGCCGGGCTTCAGGAGAGCGTGGAGCGTGCTGCTGATCGCTGCCATCCCGGTCGCACAGGCAGTGGCTGCCTCGCCACCTTCCAGAAGTCGGATCTTCTCCTCGAACACGGCGACGGTCGGGTTGGTGTTCCTACCGTAGATGTGTCCGTCCTGTTTCCCCAGGGCAACGTCCTGCCAGGTGTCGAGGTCGTCGTACCCGAACGAGACGCTGTGGACCACCGGTACTTGGGTTGCCCGGTCGACGAGGTATCGATCTTCGCCGCCCCACACGGCGACCGTTGCTGGGCTCGGCTGGTCCGTCATCACGTCTCCTCGGTGTCCGGTGTGTCCACGGTAGAAGTTCCGTCACGGCAAACCGATTTGGCACCGCCACTGGTAACCTCTGCGCCGTTCATCGTTCGATGGATCACCTTCCGGGGTAGCTCAGTTGGCAGAGCAGCGGACTGTTAATCCGTTTGTCGTGGGTTCAAGTCCCACCCCCGGAGCCAAGTGCTCCTCGGGATTCCGGTCTCAGGGGGCTTTCTGATGTCCTCCTTGCTGCCGATCTTGCTGCCATCGGGCATGACTGGGGATTCCAACGTCTGTCAGAGCTGCGGTGAGCCCACCCCGTATCGGTGGTGTTCATGGGAACACGCCCTGCCGGGACTCAGGTCGGACGATGCCTAGCGCCCTGAGCTGACACCACAGAAAGGGAAGACACAAGAAAAACGCCATACCCGACGTGGAGACATCTACGGCGCAGCCAAGAGGCTCGGATTCCTGGACCCGACGGCCAAGGGTGGCATCCCGTTTGATGTCTCATGGCAGGCGTTCCGTGTCGCCAAGCCTGACAGCTTGACCTGCTCCAAGGATTCGTATCGCCGAGCAATCAATGAGCGCATCGCCGAGCTGTCGATGGTGGGCGCATCGCTCGACTGGGAGATGTCTGACGAGGCGAAGGCAATGCCCGGCCGCGGGCTACCAATCCGCTGTACCCCTTGGAACCCTTGCAGGAGTAGGGGGCGGGATCAGCTTGCTGCCAGTCTGCTGCCGTGGGTACTGGCTCGGTTGATATCACTTTGTCCCGGTGGAGGGGTGATGTCACTTGTTCCCAGCCGGCACCCGCGCCACCCAGATACTGAGTCGACCGAACAAGTAGACGGGGACATAGACGGGGACGGGCGAGAGGGGGTACCCCCCGCCCCGACAATGACAGTGCATCGACTCCCGGGGTTTCAATGGCGGAGGGGACCCTACTTCCTATTTCCCCCTCCGGGAATTCGCTGGTAGCTGTCGACCAATCGTGTCGTACCCAACATCTACGTTGTGAACACCGAGGAAAGGAGTTGCGAGATGACACAAGAGGAGTTGTGGCCACATCCGGAAGCGGACTGGCTTCTCAGCACATACGTGAGCATTGCGAATCAGGTTGGCGCATTCGCTTCTATCACGTTGCACGTGAGTGGAAACATCGTGGCGGGTGACCTTATTGGCTGGCGGGAGTACATGTCAGGGGTAGTCGACGAGGAGCTGGCAAACGCGAACTTCAGCGATCCGGAATCGAAGGACGGGGTGCTTGAAGCCTTGCGGGAGCCGCGTCGGTGGTTGGAGGCAGAACTGCTTGACGATGAGGATGCACTCGCTGGCCCTGTCGGCTTCATCCATCTGAAGAACGCCTTCGTGTATTCAGGCGACAGGCACATGGAGGCGATGTCCAGTCCCGGCGTCTATTGGCGAGGAAGGCTGGCTTCCGTCGACGGGTTTAGCTTCGGTACCCCGAGCGCAGCCTTGGAGTCGGCGACTAACGTCGATTGAACCGACCATGGAGGGCTGAGTGGGAGTAAGCACGCGGGAATTCAAAGCGATCATCCGGGACGAGTTGAACGAGATCGCCGAAGACCAAGGGCTGGAACTCAGCAAGGCGGATAATCGTGGACTGGCGTTTGAGATCTGGACGGCGAACCTCGTGTTCGCGGCAGAGGATGCGTATGACGGTGAGCCAACGGACGCTATTCAAGGTTCACATGACCTAGGCGTTGATCTCCTGTTCGAGGACCCCGCGAACAAGCTGCTGACGATCTGCCAATGCAAGTACACCGCGGCGCAGAAGACGGTAGCGGAAGCGGATGTGTCGGCGTTCTTTGCTAGGCACGAACGATTCATGGACAGGAAGTGGGTGCAACAACACGGATCGGAGGCGGTGCAAGAGCTGCTTCTCAGCTATGGGGACCGCATTGCAGATGGCTGGTCCGTGGTCTATCGGTTTCTTACTCCTGGGAAATCGACAGACAAGCTCGCACAAATTGCAGAACGCGAGACCGAGCGGTATGACGACCTCGGGCTGAACATCAAGTGCGAGATGTTCGGCTTCCAGGAGCTCAAGCAGCTCTACGTCCGTTCGCTCTCGCTGGATGAGTCGATTCCAGATCGGGTGGAGCTCAAACTGCCTCAGGGCCAGTTCTTTGAGCACCGAGACCCATACCCGACGTTGATCGCAGCGATAAGCGGGAACGAACTGCGGAACCTCTACAACGAATACAAGCAGTCCCTCTACGCGTACAACATTCGCGGGTATCTGGGTGCACGAGGTGTCAACGAAGCGATCGGCTGCACAGCAGAGGAGGAACCGGAGAACTTCTTCTACTTCAACAATGGGGTGTCGGCGATCTGTACAGACTTTGACGTGATCAAAGGGAATCGTGTTGTAGCGACGGACTTTCAGGTCATCAACGGTGCCCAAACGATTACTTCGCTGGCCAGAGTGGAGCCCTCCAGTGCGAAGGTGCTCTTTCGTCTGACGAAGACGCTCGATGTGAAGACAGAGAAGGGGATCAACGAAAAGATCATCCGCTTCAACAACAGCCAGAACTCCATCAAGGTGTCCGATTTCCGGGCCAACGACCCCATACAGGTGTTCCTTGAGCGGAATCTGGCGACGAAACGGGCGCAAGGGCCGCTGCCGAAGTTCTCTTATGTGCGGAAGCGCGGCACTGCACGAAAGGGACGAGGCACAGGTGCGAGCCTGAAGCTGGAAGACCTTGCGAAGATCCGCTACGCGTTCCTCTACGAGCCGACGCTCATCTCGTCGCGACCGCGAGCTCTCTGGACGTTGAAGGACGACGCTGGCTCATATGAGCAGTGCTTCGGCGTTGACGGGCGACTTCAGGAGGCTTGGTCCAAGGGTGCGATGGATGAGGCCCTGTTGGCGATCGCTATTCACACGCACATCGTCAATGACTTTCGTCAACGTGGGAAGGACGATTCAAACTATAAGTATTTGTTCCGCATGAGATTCCATGCCCTCGCGCTCGCAGGGGTCTACGCACGGCGAGAACTCAAGCCTGAGAACTACGGAAAGATCGCTCGCAGCAAGGCCGCGTTCGACGATGCATTCGACGGCGTTTGGGGAACAATCCGGCAGATGATGAGCCTCGCCCACGCTCCCGTCGTCAATGGCGATTCCACGCTGTACTCGCTGGTGCGATCCATCGAACGGTGGACCGAGATGAAGCGGCTGTTTGAAGAGCAACTCGACCTGAGGTAGCGTTCGCACGCCTCGGCAGTCGAGACTCCGCCGCCTACAGACTGTCGACCTTGCCCCCGGGTGCTCCGACGGTTGATCTCGCGATCGTCCGGCCGGGCGCTGCGACCGAGTCGTCTTCTGGCGCTCACCTGTCGGACGTCAGAAGGGAGCCGATCAACTGATCGACTCCCTTCATGCATCTCGGTAGGTGACGGTCAGCCCAGAGCGCCAGCGGGCAGGATGACCCTGCTGATGCGGTGGGCGACGACGACGTCTTCGACGACGAGCTCGTCCGCTTTCTTCACCGACAACCAGCGTCGGCTTGAGTCCTTGATCCAACGTGGCTTGTAGGTCGTGATCGTCCCGTTCGCCGTCTCAAATGAGTTGCGTCGGTTCTCGAACACCACATCCGACGTGGCTGCCGCACCGAGGATCACGTGTCCAAGGACGATGTTCTGGACGACATCGCTCCCGAGCAAGCCGTTCTCCACATAGAAGTCGACGGCCGCCGATTCCGACCAGATCCTCCACCACGGCGTGTCGCCGACACCCTTGTACGCCAGTTCACGGGCGAAACGGATGAATGCCCGGTCATCAGGTGCCAGCACCGTCTTGGGTATGTCGGCGTTCAGTGCATCGATGATGTCCTGGTCAGCGGAAACGACCGCCACCAGGATGTCGTACTGACCATCGTTGGCGGCGACGAATGCGTCGACGATGGTGTCGTCAGCAGCGGCGGGTGCCGCCACCAGACCGATCGTGAGCAGTGCCGCAGCAAGGGCGATTGCGTAGCGTCGCATAGGAACTCCTTTGTCCATGTCCTCTCGACGCATTTAGTACGAATTCAAACCCGTGCGTGGATGTTGGGAAAGGTCGGCAAGCGCGTCGGTCGGCTCACGGTGACATCGAACGCCGTATCGTGGGGGAGATGACCACGAGACGTCTTCGACTTCACCGTCTGTCGATACCGATGCGCGATCGGTTCCACACCGCCACTGGTGCGATCGACCGCCGCGACATCGTCCTCGTCGAGGTCGTGGATGACAACGTGTCAGGATGGGGTGAAGCCGCGCCGTTTCCCGGTCAGGATGAGACAATCGACGAGCTCATCGCATCGGCGGGTACCGACACGCCGACACCGACGTTGGCTGCGGCTATCGATTGTGCAACGGCAGATCTCGAGGCGAGACAAGAGGGGTCATGGCTCGGCGATCGCCTCGGTGCCGAGCAGTTCCAGCTCCCGGTATCGCTCGCCATCGGTCTCGGTGGTGATCCGGTCGACACCGCCAAGCGGGCACGAGCGGCGGGCGTACGTCGATTCAAGATCAAGATCGCACCCGGTCATGTCAGTCATGTCGGTGCTGTCGCCAACGCTGTCCCGAAGGCGATCATCGGGCTGGACGCCAACGGCTCGTTTGAAGAAGCAAGTGTTTCCGAACTGCTTGCGGTGCAGGGAACACCGATCTCGTATCTCGAGGAGCCGTGCGACCCCTATGACGAGATCACACTTGGTCGAATCCGCTCGGTCGTCGATGTTCCGGTGTTCGTCGACGAGTCGGTGCGCTCACCGGCGGACGCGGCTGCGGTGTTCGCAGATACGTCTGCCGACGGTGTCGTGATCAAGCCGGGGCGTGTCGGCTTGCACGGGGCGCTCGCGATGATCGAGCACGCCGAGCAGAGTGGGAAACGCTGGCGTCTGTCCGGTTTGCTCGAAACCGGGATCGGACGTGCGTACACGAATCTGCTGGCCGCCCGGCCGAACGCTTTCGTTTCGGACGTCGCACCTGCCGAGTGGTTCCTGGAGTCTGATATCACGCGGATCCCCACGGAGGGTGGCGAGGTGTGGGTTCCCCGTGGCATGGGCGTCGGCGTCGAGCCCGACAAGGATCAGCTTCGCAGGTACACCGTAGAAACGTTCGAATTCGGTCGCTAGGAGATCGGGAGTCCCAGACCTCGGCTCAGTACCAACCGTTGGACCTCTGACGTACCTTCACCGATCTCGAGGATCTTTGCATCCCGGTAGTGGCGCGACACGAGCGTCTCGTCGACGAATCCGTATCCGCCGAACACTTGGGTTGCCTCCCGGGTTGCGGTGACTGCTGCCTCGGTGGCGTAGAGCTTTGCCATGGCAGCCTCCTGCTTGAAGGGCTTCCCCTGGTCCTTCAACCACGCTGCCCGGTAGGTCAGCAGGCGTGCCGCCTCCGTCATCGTCTGCATGTCGGCACACTTGAAGGCGACGGCCTGATACGAACCAATGGGTTTGCCCATGCTTTCGCGTTCCTTCGCATAGGCGACGGACTCGTCGAGGCATGCTTGGAGCACACCGACGGCCATGGCGGCGATAGCGATGCGGCCATCGTCGAGTGTCGCGAGGAACTGATGGAACCCACGACCTCGTTCACCAAGCAGGTTCTCCTTTGGCACCCGGCAGTCTTCGAACACCAGACCATGGGTATCGGATGCGTGCCATCCCATCTTGCGATACGGAGGTTCCACGATGAAACCCGGCGTCCCCGACGGGACGATGATCGTGGAGATCTCGTTGTCGCCGGTCTTCGCCGTGATCGTCACCAGGCTCGTGATCTCGGACCCCGAGTTGGTGATGAACGCCTTGGAACCGTTGATCACCCATTCATCACCGTCGAGTTCGGCCCGGGTCGCCGTCGCACCTGCATCGGATCCGGCTCCCGGTTCGGTGAGTCCGAATCCGGCGAGCGTGCGCCCCGCAACGAGATCGGGGAGCCAGCGCTCCTTCTGGTCGTCGGTTCCGAACTCGTGGATCGGATTGATGCCGAGTCCTACACCTGCCTCAAGGGTGATGGCCATCGACTGATCGATGCGTGCGAGTTCCTCGATCGCAATACACAGCGAGATGAAGTCGGCACCGGCGCCGCCCCATTGCTCGTCTGCGGTGATCCCGAACAGCCCCAGTTCTCCCATCGCCTGTACGACGTCGGTGGGGAAGTGGTGGTCACGATCCCAAGCTTCAGCGTGGGGTGCGATCTGTGACTCGGCGAAGTCGCGGACCATGCCGCGGAGGGCGCGGTGTTCGTCGGAAAAGGCAAAATCCATTGCGTGCACTCCATCTGCCGTCGGCGGCGGCGTCGGTCGCTGGGAGTGTAACGAAACAGAGGACGGAGGACTGAGGGCGGAAGACGTCACTCGATCATGGATCATCGGTGCTGGATCTCCCTCGGGTCTTACCCTTCGGAGCATGAAGAAGTGGTTTTGGGTGCTCGATGCACTCGTTGTCTTGTCGTTCGTCGTCGTCGGTCGTGATTCGCACGGCTTCGTGACCGAGTGGGGGGAGACGGTGCGCGTAGCAGCTCCGTTCCTGATCGCGCTGGCCATAGGCATCGTCGTGACACGGGCGTGGCGGCGACCGCTCCATCTGCTCACAGGCCTCGGAGTCGGGGTCATCACATTGGTCCTCGGCATGCTGCTCCGCCGATTCGTATGGGACGACGGCACTGCTACGACGTTCATCGTCGTCACGAGTGGCTGGATCATCGGACTTATGGTCGCCTGGCGAGCGGCCGCGTTGGCAATCGCCAACCTCCGATCCCGGCGGTCTCACGCCTGATCCGTGATCGGTGATCTGCGATCTCGCACCGGCGTAGCCTGCACCGCATGGACACAGCAGTTTCCCTCGTACAGACGTATCTCTATGCCAATGGCTATTTCACGGTCACCGAGTATCCGATTGTCGAGAACATGCCGACGGGTGGCGCACGCACGTTGACCGATGTGGACGTCCTTGGCGTTCGCTTCCCCGGGGCAGGCTCGATCTCGCTCAACGGTGAAACCGGTGGTGTCGAGTTCGAGCCGGACGTCGAGCTCGGGTGCTCCGAGGAGGTGATCGATGTGATCATCGCCGAGGTCAAGGAAGGCGCAGCCGATCTCAACCGTTCGGCGCTGGATCCGCTCGTGCTTCGTGCTGCGATCGGCCGCGTCGGGCGGATCAAAGCCGAACTGGCAGACGAACTCGTCGACGGACTGATCAGGGACGGCATCGCGATGCATCCCTTCGGTATCCGGATGCGGCTGATGGTCTTCGGATCGAAACCGCCATCACACGGTCACAACGCATACTCGTGGTTGAGCCACGGCCATATCCACCGTTGGCTGCGTTCAAAACTCGATGAGCACTGGGACGTGGTGAAGACCATCCAATCGAAGGACCCGGCGCTCGGCTTCATGCTCCTCGACGAGAAGGCGAAGCGGGGCGAGGCGTAGGTGTTCCGCGTCGTTCTCTGGCAACCCGAGATCCCGCCGAATACCGGAAACCTCATGCGGCTCACGGTCAACACGGGGTGTGAGCTCCATTTGATCGAGCCGCTCGGCTTCGACCTCGACGATGCGCGCATGCGGCGTGCCGGGCTCGACTATCGCGAGTACGCATCGGTGCATCTGCATGCATCGTTCGCCGAATACACCGCCGCTGGAGTGGGTCGCGTCTTCGCATTCACACAGCATGCGTCGCTCCGGTACACCGACATCGCGTACGAGCCAGGCGACACCCTGCTGTTCGGTCGCGAATCGGATGGTCTACCGGACGACGTGCTGACGTCGGACACGGTGACGGATCGCGTGCGCATCCCGATCGCCGAGGGTGGGCGGTCGCTCAACCTTGCAAACGCCGCGGCGATCGGTGTCTATGAGGCTTGGCGTCAGAACGGGTTCGGGTAGCGTGTGGGGATGATCCACGAAACACCGTTGACCGTGCGGTTCTACGAACTCGACCCGTACCGCCACCTCAACCACGCCGTCTACATCCAGTACTTCGAGGTCGGACGCATCGACCTGTTCAAGCAACTGGGTTGGACGCTCACCGGGCTCGCCGATGCCGGTGTTCAGATCGTCGTGTCACGCATCGAGACCGATTTCCTTGCCTCTGCCGTGGAGTCCGATGACGTCGTGGTCGAGACGTGGGTCGATGAGGTCAAGCGGGTCACGACGCGCTTCGGGCAGCGGATCATGCGTGGTGACGAGGTCCTTGCACGTCAAACCGTCGTAGGGGCGTGCGTGAGCGCCGAAGGCCGTCCCATGCGCTTCCCGCAGGATATGCTCGACGCCCTCAAGCAGTATCGGTCGAACCCATGACGCTCATCTCCAAACTCGAAGCAGCCTCGTACGACACATGGACACCGGATCACTCGACAGAGATCGGTGGATGGAATCTGTATGCGACAGACGGGTTCACGCGTCGCATCAACTGTGCGTCGGGAGCAGGTGAGCCGTCGGTCGAGCCGGAGGTGTGGGCGTCCGCATCGAATTGGCTCGTGGAGCGAGGAGCGCTCCCGATCGTGCGGGTCACTCCGTTGCTGGACAGATCCGTGGTCGACGTGTTCCGGTCATGGGGCTACGAGGAGATCGACGATTCGGTCGTGCTTGCCGCGCCGACGCGTGGTTCCTACGACGATCACATCCGGCTGGTCGATGTCGCTGACAACGGCTTCTTCGGGGACATCAACATGTTGAACGACCGCCGCGACACATCGATCCCGGCGTGGCAACGGCTGCTGCAACGGGTACGGCTGCGAGCCGCAGGGATCTGGGTCCCCGGTGTGGCCGCCGGTCTCGTCGTGGAGTCCGGCCGATACGCAGGTGTCTTCTCGGTCGCGGTCTCTCCGGACCATCGACGCGAGGGGTTGGCGACGAGGATGATGGGCGCTGCCGGAGCCTGGGCACTCGACCGTGGAGCCGACACGATGTTCCTCCAGGTGTTCGGGGAGAACACCGCTGCGCTCGGCCTCTATGAACGACTCGGCTACACCGAGCAGTACCGCTACTCCTACCTCCAGCCCGTCGACGCCGACCCGGACACCGTGATCGACGGCTGCTGAACCCTGGTGAGTCTCCGGCGATACACTTGCGAGCCATCGGGCCCGTAGCTCAGTCTGGTCAGAGCAGGCGACTCATAATCGCTTGGTCGTAGGTTCAAGTCCTACCGGGCCCACAAATCGCACAGAGTTGTGTGTGCTTGAAAGCCGAGTCCACACAAGAGCTATCGGTCGATCGCGACGATCGGGCGTTCGGCTGAAACCAAGAACTTGCAACCATTCTGCCACCACTCCGACACGAATACGCCTATTCTGAGGGTGGCAACGGCAGCAACTGAAGGTGTGCAGGATGAAGGGCACAGTGATCAAGCGGGGCAACAAGTGGGCCGTTGTCGTCGACGTTGGGCGCGATGCAAACGGTAAGCGCGTTCGGAAGTGGCATTCAGGGTTCGACCGGAAGCGCGACGCCGAAGCAGCGCGCATTGAAATCCTCTCCAAGATGGCGAGCGGCCGATATGTTGCACCGTCGAAGATCACGGTCGGCGAGTATGCACATCGATGGCTCGACCAGCGCAAGAATCTTGCAGAGACGACGAAGGCGACGTATCGGTTCGAGTTGAAACGAATCACTGACGTTCTTGGACCTCGCCCTTTGCTTCAGCTTCAACCGTCTGAGATCGCTGAGTGCTATTCCCAACTCCTCGAGTCCGGTTTGTCAGCCAAAACCGTGCGCAACAGCCATGGTGTCTTTCACAAGGCGCTCAAGGATGCCGTGCGGGAGGGTCTAGTACCGAGGAACGCCGCAGAGGGCGTCGAGCTCCCGCGACCGCAGCGTCCGGAAACCGCTGCGTGGACAGCGGCTGAGGTCAGCGAGTTCCTCCACCACGTTTCGTCCCATCGACTTTATGCGGCGTGGCTGTTGGCCGTCACCACGGGAATGCGCCGTTCTGAGCTTCTTGGAATGCGTTGGCAGCATGTCAACCTCGACGCAGCGCGTGTGTCAGCCGTTGACACGCTCGTTGAGATTGAGAATCGACCTGTTCTTCGCATCGATGAAACGAAGACCGCCGGCTCGCGTCGGACGATTGCCGTTGACCCGGCCACGGTTGATGCCCTGAGGGCGCACCGCTCCCGACAGGCCGAGGAGAAGCTGCTCGCAGGCGAGGCATACGACGATCAAGGACTGGTGTTCTGCGACGAGATCGGCCGTCCTGTCTCTCCAGATTGGTTCACACGGACAACCAAAAGGCTCGCCACAGAGGCTGGCGTTCCACCGTTGTCGCCCCATGCAGCGGGTCGTCATACCTGGGCGACGCTGGCGCTCGAATCGGGTGTACCTGCCAAGGTTGTCGCCGAACGGCTAGGACATGCATCGGTGACGACGACGCTCGACCGGTACTCCCACGTGACGGAAGGCATGGACCGCGACGCCGCATCGACCGTAGCGTCGCTCATCGCGCGAAGCTAGAAGCGCTCGACCGGGCCGTAGCCGATGTCGTAGATCACGCAGTGGGTGGCCAACCCGCACAGCGGATGGAAGCTGGGCGTTCGCGGATTCGCGTCTGGGTGCCGGCGCGACACGAGGGAGGGTTGTCGCGATTGTTGTACCTGCTCGAATAGCACCGCAAGTGCCGTTCCAGGAGTGAGGTTGGGAACTAAACCCGGTGCGGTTGTTCATCGTGGATGTAGCGCCAACAGGATCGGAACCAGAAGCAGCCAAGCCGCTGCGAACGGTGCAGCTCGCTCGTTCATTGGCCGCGAGCGTTCACTAGTCGACAAGTGCGGGTCTGAATGCCTGTCGGTTGTAAACGTGGATCAGCACGCACTGGATTCCCAGCTATCGACTTGCCAGCCGTTGTCGGACTGAACGACCCAAACGTTGATGACCGAGAGTGTCGGATCGCTCTCGAATGGGTAACCGAAGACGATGTTGCCGTCTGGAAGGTTGAACTGGGTGTAGCCCTCGGGATACCAATGAGTTTTGTCCCGGATGAAGTCGACGAGCGCGTCCGTTGCAGTATCCACGACGCCGAGGTTCACAGTGCCTGTCTCGTTCGGATAATCATCGCCGCCGGTGCATTGGACAACCACCGGTGCCTCCGTGATGTCTTCGGTTCTCGCGACGACGGTCGAACCAGCGATTGCTGCCTCAAGCCTTGACCGGTGGTTCTCCTCAGCCCAAGCGTCGGCTTCTGCTTCGGAAGAAAACACCATTGTTGTGTCAGTTGTCGCGCCGGTCGAGTCGTCCGGTTGCGGACCTGCAGGTGCTTGAGCTGCGGCCACCTCGGTGCAGAACTCGCGAAGTGTCGGCTCGAGCGTTGCTTCTGCAGTGCAGCCGTCGGAGAGGTCGAAAGACCCGAGGACGTTCCCCTGCCCGTCGAGTGCTTCAACGCGGAACGCAAGGCCATAGTCCGACATGTTGTACTCCAGGATGTACGCGCCGAACGGAGAGTCAGGCCCACTCGGGAACACTGTGGCGAGTTGCACTTCGGGTGACGTTGGCTTCGTACCGTTGCCTGCGAACGAGACTCGCACGGCCTCAGTGTCGGCGGAGATAAGTCCATAGATCTCCGACGGACCCTGCGAGTGGGTTGCTGACCAGCTAGCAACATGGGGTGCCAGCCAACTCGAGGTCGTTTTGCACACGAGGAGGTCGTCGCCAGGCTGTACCCCTATGCACGCACGGCCGTCAGCATCATCCATCACGTATACGTCAAGCCCCATGTGCTGACCCAGAGGCTCAAGGTTCGGTGGATAGTCCATGAACACGTGCGGGTCCAGCGAATCGGACGCAGCCGCAGTGAACGGCGCGGCGTGGTTCGGGGTGGATGTTGTCATGATCGCAGCGGTGCCAAGGGCGACGGCGAAGACCGCGGCGACGGCAGTCACTGACAAGAACACCTGATGCGTTCTTCGGCGTGAACCAATCGATGTCGCTGGCCGCGATTCGAGCCGGGAGATTGCAGTTCGGGTCTCTTGCGCGGCGTGGGTCAATTGTTCTTCGAGCTTGTTCATCTTGTGTCTCCCTTGTCGAGCGTGCGGGTGAGCGTCCGCTTCGCGCGCAGCAGATGTGTCTTGACGGTGTTCTCGGTCAGGTCGAGGATTCTTGCGATCTCCAAAATGGACGCTTGGTCGTAGTAGCGAAGGGCCACCGTCTGGGCCTGTCTCTGCGGAAGTGCGCGGACGGCCGCCCATGTCGCAAGCACATCGGGTGACAACTCAGCCACCGTGCGCGATGCGCCTCCAAGTCGGACCAGCGCCCGCGCTTCAGCTGCTTTCCGCCTGATCTTCGAGACGGCACGGTTGGACACGACGCGCCTCACCCAAGCACCCGGGTTGTCGTAGGCACCGATCTTGTCCCAGTTCTTGTACGCATCCATGAACGCGTCCTGCGCAAGGTCGTCGGCTCCCGAACGTGATCCAGACAGCACATATGCAAGCCCGGTCACTCGCCCTAGTTCCCTCGCGTAAAAGGACTCAAAGTCCTCTCGGAGGGGTCTCACAGCTGTGGCAGGTATCTCACCTGTTTTCACCACGTGTTGCTCCTCCCAAACCGCAATCTCTACAAGTTACTCGTACGAGACACCCCGAACAGGTGACAAGAAATCTCGCGTCGGTACACGCCACTCCAAGCCGGGGGCTACTGGTCCGTGGGGAGAACGCTCGCCGGTATTGCCTGATCGACCGGCCCGCGGAGGACAATGAACACGACTCCTCCGGCGCTCACCGCGACTTGGGTGCAGTCGAGCTCTGCATCCTCAACGGCGTCCAACTGAGACATGAATCCGATGGCGGTGTCAATCGCAATCTGGTCCGCAAGCGGCACAGCTTGGTCCAAGGTCAGGCACGATTGTTCGAGCGCGGCGGTCATCTGAACAATGAATGGGTCCCACGGCACATCCGAGCGGAACTCGGCGTTGTCAATCACATCCATCGCAATCACGACCTCAAGATCGTTCGTGATGAACGCGATCGCACAGCCCGACTCGTCAAGTTCTGGTGAACGCACCGTCACGGGCAGTTCGAGACCGAGATCTGCCATGTACCCTCGCGTGAGGGCCGTCGCCTCACCAGAATTCATGCATCTCGACGCTAGACCGTCCACCTCATCATCAAAGTGCTCGCCAAGTTTGATGAGTGCGACATCCTGTGAGAACTCGGTTCCGAGTGGCGTGTGGCCGTCGGGTTCGTTGCCAGACTCGTACACGGCGACTCCGCCAAAAGGGTTGGCGTACGCTTCAAGGTCTGCGTAGTCGATGCCAAGCCGGTCGAGTTCGGCCGCACAATCAGCCACCGGGTCGCCCGACCTTGCGTAGATGATGTTCTCTCCGTTGCAAGCGATTTCGGTCGTGTCGGCTGGCGACACGAGCCAGGTGGCTGCAGCCGCGGTGCCGATGGCAGCGACCGCGACAACCGCAGAGACCAGAGCTGGTCGAAGTAGGCGCCGCTTCGATGGTCTCCGTTGGGTTTCCCGCGGCTCGATATCGACGATCTCTTCGACGAGGGACTCAGGTGCATCCGGCATCTCGTTTGGGTCAGTCACGGGGTTCATCGCCCGGATCAAGTTGAATACATCGCTCGTTTTGGTGGGTTCGCTCATGTCGACTCCTGTTCGGCCGGTTCTCCGGCTGCCCTGCTGGGAAGGTGATGTCCGGATCGATGAGATTCTTTCAGGCGTTCGAACTCGGAACGAAGCCGTCTCTTGGCTCGGTGGAGCCTCACCGACACCACCGGCTTGGCCACACCGAGGATTGAGCTGATCTGAGAAAGGGAAAGGTCGTCCCACACCGACAACACGATGAGCTCTCGATCTGCGTCACCCATCAGCCCAAGGGCGGCGGCAGCGCGGCGCATGTCATCGGCTCGAAGTACCGAGTCCAATGCTGACGGTTCGACCGATACTGACAGGCCCGAAAGCCGCTCTTGTAGCGAGCGTCGCCTCCGCTCACTGCGGTAGTGGTTGGAGAGGGTCTTGCGTGCGATTGCAAACAGCCAAATCCTCTGCTCTTCACGGTTGGTAGGCATTCCGTCGACGCGCCGCCACGCTGTGGCGAACGTTGCAGCCGTCTGATCGTCAGCGTCCTGCTCGTTGAGTGTTCGACGAAGCACGAATGCCCGCACAGGCTTGTAGTGAGAAGCGAAAGCGGCGCGGAACCGTTCCGAATCAGAGTTGTGCCCGGTCATGCATGCCTCGCCGCGTCGTGGGTATCCCAAAGGGTATGTCCGGACCATCGCATGTCTTTCACAACTGACTTCAGACCGTGCCCGAGTCTTTGCGCTGATCTGCCAAACACGGGATTCGATTCGACAGTCCGGACAGCTCTCGGGCTCAATCTGGCCGAAAGTCACGCAGCGTAAGAACCTCTACGTGCTCAATGAAGCGGTCTATTCGCTTGGTCTTTCGAAGCGAATCCGCGAGGTGTGCTTCGGTGACGACAGCATCGACGTACGGAATGGCTGCGCTGATGACGATGTCGAATGCATCTGAATTTGTCGGCTTCCGATCTCGGTCGGCGTAGAACTTGTGCCAGACAGCGAAGCTTGTCGACTTGACCGACGGAAACGCGTCGACATCGATTGGTTCCTCTTCGACCGCCACTCGATGCCGCATGAACTGCGATTGACGCATGGCCAGCTGAGACAAGCATGTCAGCTCGATGAAGTGCCGAACCTCTGAACGACTGTACTTTGCGCCGGATGGTGGGTAGTTCGCGACCAGCGAGCCAATGCCCTCGACGATGGGCTCAATACCAGCGTTCCAATACTCCTCTGACTCGAGGTTGGCTTCGTCTTGGAATGCAAGATCGAGCACCGTCTGAAGGTTCATGCCCTCGCCACCGATCGGTGAGAATCCGAGCAGTGCAGGCTCCACGCTGCCGTGGTCCGGGTAGCAATCGACCTCGGCTGCCAGCAGCTGTTCGTGGCTCTTCATGAGAAGGCAGGGGTACGTGCTGAAGACGTCCTTGAACCGCGAATACGCGGCGGGTCGGCGCCGCAGTTCGAGAATGCTGAACAGCGAGAAGCTCGGGACGAATGGCGGCTGCGCCTCAGACCACGATTCGAACCGCTCGAACGCTCCGGGGGTCAATGCGAGTTCGCTCAAAGCATTCGTGTCAAGCAATGCCAGTCGGTAGTCGTTCCCGTTCAATCGAATCATTGTCTGGACGGTAGCTGCCGTGAGAACGAGCCAGCGAGGGTTCGATCTGTGCGTCCCGAGGCCTATTCGTCGAGCGTCGTCTCCAACCGCTCAATCTCAGCTTCCAACACAGCGTACGCGTCGTCGATGCTGATCTCTTCGCGTGGAACCGGAGGGGCTACACCGGCGCGGTCGAAGACCTCCTTCACGGCCGCCAATACAGTCCGGTCATTGGTGTTCTCGTCCATGAGAAGCTCGCTTAATCGAGCGACAGCTGGGTCGACGAGTTCCTCTAGGCGCCGCCGTGCGGCATCCCTCACCTGAGGCGCGCTGCCCCCATGGACACGGCAGACAGTACCGCCCCGTATCGCGCTCGCACGACACGGTTGTCCGTCCGATCGGTGGGCGGTGCATTGGCGTTTCATGGGTGCCGTCCTTCATGGGTCGGATCGCGACGATGCTGCCCGGCGTGCGGCCGAGCATCTCCTTGGCCTCGCGGCCGACGGCGAGCACACGGCGTCCGCCCCGGGCATCCCGGCGCACGGCGACCACGGA
>JAUIIM010000037.1 GCA_030431785.1 Acidimicrobiia bacterium
GTCCCTTTGTCCCTTTGTCCCTTTGTCCCTTTGTCCCTTTGTCCCTTTGTCCCTTTGTCCCTTTGTCCCTTTGTCCCTTTGTCCCTTTGTCCCTTTGTCCCTTTGTCCCTTTGTCCCTTTGTCCCTTTGTCCCTTCTTCCCACCAGCCCTAAGCGGTGAGTAGCACGTCTACACTGCTCGCCATGCGCTGGCCCCACAATTCCTTGACCGACAACGAAGAGATCATCACTTCGTTCCGCCCCCACTGGAAGCTCCTTGTGTTCCCGATCGGAATCGGCGTGCTCATCCTTGCGGCGGGGATCGCACTCGAAGTCTTCATCGATGCCGTGACATGGGTGCGATGGCTCGCCGTGGTCGCTCTGATCCTCTTCTTCGTCGTCCGTCCGCTGGTCGACTGGTGGTACACCCGATACGTGCTCACCACGGAGCGTCTGATCACGCGAAAGGGACTGATCGCTCAGTCGGGGATCGAGATCCCACTGGAACGGATCACGAACGTGAACTTCTCCCAGAACGTGATCGAGCGTCTGCTCGGGGCTGGTGACTTGCTCGTCGAGTCAGCGGGAGAGACCGGCCAGAGCCAATTCGCCGACATCCCGCACCCTGACCGATTCCAGGCCGTGCTCTACAAGGCTCGCGAGGCAAGGACCGTCGCACTCGGCGGTGGCAGCGAGCGAGGGAATCGTCCGTCCGGTGCCGAGGCGATCCGAGAGCTCGCCCAGTTGCGGGACGAGGGTCACATCACCGAAGAGGAGTACGAGCGCAAGCGCGCCGAGATCCTTCGCGACATGTAGCGCCGGTCAGTCCACATCGTCGAAGGGGAGCCTGTCGAATCGTCCGACGATCTCGACGTGGTACGTCTGGGGGAACATGTCGACAGGTGTCGCTTCGACGAACTCGTATCCGAACGCAGACAGGATGCGGGCATCCCGCGCAAACGATGCGGCATCGCAGGAGACGTAGGCGATGCGTCGTGGCATCGCCGAGGTGATCGCCTCGACACCCCGTTCGGTGAGACCCTTGCGGGGCGGGTCGACCACGGCGACATCCCAGTACTCGTCGAGCCGTTCGATGTCGGAGGTCACGTTTCCGGCGATCACGTTGTGATCCACACCGGCGGCCTCCAGGTTGCGTCGTGCGAAACTCACGGCTCTGTCCGAGCTCTCGATGCCGACGACGCGGTCTGCCTGTTGGCCGACGGTTGCGCCGAAGAGGCCGACACCGCAGTACGCGTCCAGCAGGGTCTCGTGGGGTTCGATCTCAAGACTGTCTGATACGAGTTCGACGAGAGCATCAGCACCGATCGTGTTGTTCTGGAAGAACCCCTCGGGTGGGATCGCAAAGGTCGTGTCCGCCACGATCTCGGTGAGTGTGGGCGTACCGGCGACGGTGCGGAACCCTCCGGGAGTCACATGGACCACGGGAACGTCGAGCGACAGTAGTGACTCCGGTACGTCGCCTTCGACCAGCACGACGACATCACCGGTGCGGAGACCGGCGCGGATCGTCAGGGCCGTTGCTCCGGTCAGGTCCCCGATGCGTTCGAAGACCTCGATGAGCGGCTCGGCGATGATGAGGCAGGTGTCGAGGGGCACGGGATCGTTCGACCGCTCCCGATATAGGGCGAGCGCGCCGTCCGAGACGTGGAAGTCCATGCGGTTGCGGTACCGGAGCGGGTCGGAAGGGGCGACGGTCGGATGGACGAGTGGATCATCGATTCGACCGAGGTGCGTGAGCTGGCTCTTGACGATGTCCCGTTTCCACACACGTTGGACGGCGTCCTGAGCGAACTGCCACTGGCATCCGCCGCAGGTCGTTGCGTGCGGGCACGGGGGATCGCGCCGGTCGTCCGACGCCTCGACGACATCGACCAGTGTGACCCTGGCCCACGACCCCTTGTCCTCGAGGACCGTGCCGGTGACGACCTCACCCGGCATGGCACCACCGATGAAGTGTGCCTTCCCGTCCTTGCGGGCGACGGCTTCGCCGCCGTGTGCCACGTCGTGCGGATGTAGTTCGATCATGTGCGCAGAGTACTGAACGACGAACGACGAACGACGAACGACGAATGACGAATGACGAATGACGAATGACGAATGACGAATGACGAATGACGAATGACGAATGACGAATGACGAATGACGAATGACTTCCAGGAGCCAGGAGCCAGGAGCGAGGAGCCAAGGCGGCCGCCTGATCATGGATCATCGATGATGGATCCGCGCTGCGGACGCCTCTGCGTCTCTGCGCCTCTTCGCCTGCGCGCCTGCGCGCCTGCCCGGTATTCTCCATCGCCATGCCGCTCTCGACCGTTCTCCGATTCCATCAAGAGTGGTTCTGGGTTGCGGTGATCTCGACCGGTCTGGTCGGGGCGTGGGGTGTGGTGCTGGCGGTTCTTCGCCGGCAGCCGACCAGGTGGTTCCGATACGCGCGTGTCGTCGCGATCACGGCGATGCTCATCCAGGTCCTCGCCGGTGTGTATCTCTACAGCAACGACGTCGTCCCTTCCGACGGGTTCCATGTGTTCTACGGTGTGGTGATCGCGATCACGTTCGCACTCGCGTACGTCTATCGCTCGGCCATGGCCAGACGCCCTGCGCTCACGTATGGACTTCTCCTGCTCTTCGTCATGGGGCTCGGCTTGCGGGCATGGGTCAATGTGGGGTGATGCGCTCGTCTAGGCTCTAGCGCTGCAGCAAGAACGGAGAAGTACGACGTGTTGGATGGCAAGCGGATACTGATCACGGGGGTCCTGACGGACGACTCGATTGCGTGGCACACGGCGCGGGTCGCCCAGGAGCAGGGTGCCGAGGTCGTATTGACAGGTTTCGGTCGTGGTCTGTCGCTGACGAAGCGGTCCGCCAAGCGTCTTCCGAACGAAGCAGCCGTTCACGAGTTGGACATCAACTCGACGGAGCACATGGACGCCCTCGTGAGCTGGATCGACGACGAGTGGGGTGGTCTCGACGGTGCCCTGCACGCAATCGCATTCGCCCCTGCGGACGCCCTCGGCGGTGAATTCCTCGATACGCCGCCCGAGTCAGCTTCCACTGCTTTCCTGACCTCAGCGTTCTCGTTCAAGACCCTTGCCGTCGGGCTGCGCCCGATGTTCAACAAGGCGGGTGGGGGAGCGATGGTCGGGCTCGACTTCGACAATTCGACCGCCTGGCCAGGCTATGACTGGATGGGCGTGTCGAAGTCGGCGCTCCAGTCCGTGAACCGCTACCTGGCGAGGTACCTCGGCGAGGAGAACATCCGTGTGAACCTCGTGTCCGCCGGACCACTCGGGACGGTTGCAGCGAAGTCGATCCCAGGATTCACCCGCTACGAGAGCCTGTGGGCGGTCCGCGCACCGCTCGGATGGGACCCACACGACCCGGAACCGGTCGCAAACATGTCGTGCGTGCTCATGTCGGACTTTGCGACCGCGACGACCGGAGAGATCATCCATGTCGATGGTGGGTTCCACGGGAACGCCGCAGGCAAGTACGAGGGTCTCGACAGCTAGCGCCTGCTTTCTTCCTTCTACTCCCTGCTCCCTTGCTCTTCCTTCACCGGGAGCGACAGGGTGAAGGTGGCACCCCCGCCCAGCGTCGGTTCGTACCAGACACGCCCGCCCATCACCTCTGCGAGGCCATGCACGATCGACAGACCCAGACCGGCGCCACCCTTCGATCGGGTGGCGTTTGGCGCTAGCTGGGTGAACCGTTGGAACACGAGGTCATGCTTGTCATAGGGAATTCCCGGACCTCGATCGGCAACGCTGAGCCGGATGTTGTCACCGACCCGCGACGTCCGCACGGTCACGTCGGAACCGCCGGTCTCGGGGTCGGTTCCGTACTTCAGGGCGTTCTCGACGAGGTTCGTGAGGATCCTGCCGAGGTGGTCGGGATCCGCCACGACGACGGTGGCTTCGTCGGCGATCTCCACGGCCACATCGTCGGTGTCGTGGATCGTCCTCAGGGTGTCTGCGATGAACGGATCGAAAGCGATCTGGATCGGCCGCACCGGTAGGGAAGTCGCCTCGAGTCGTGACATCACGAGCAGATCCTCGATCAACGTCCGCAGACGGTTCGCCTGTTTCGCTGCCATGTCGACGAGTTGGTTGGCCCGGTCGTCCTCGCCGCGGAGCTCCGGCCGCTGCAGGGTGCGCAGCGCTCCGATGATCGAGGTGAGCGGCGTCCGCAGTTCATGGGAGACAACCGACACGAACTCGGTCTTCATCTCGGCGACCTCGGTCATGCGCTGGCTTGACACCCTCGCCTCCTCGTACCGGGACATCTGGTCGAGAACGAGCGCGGCAGGGACGGCGAGGGCGGCGAGCGTGTCGAGGTCCTCCTTGGTGAAGGCGTGGTCCTTGTCCGAAGCGATGAGCACACCGATGGGCGTGTCTCCCACCCGCAACGCAACGGCGGCGGCATTCTTTGCGTCAAGTTCGTCGAGGAGCCTGTCTTCGCCGTCGACCCGGTCGACCACGGCCGGCGATCCCGAGATGAAGACCCGTTGCGCGAGTCCCGGTTTTTGCAGCGAAACAGCGAATGGATCGGTGGTGATGATGTGACCGTTCACCCAGATCGGGGAGAGCAGCTCGAGTGTGTCGGCGTCACCGTTGTGACGCAGCACGAGACCCACCGGTGCCGAAACGGCGTCAGCGACCTTGCCGATGAGCTCAGGAAGCACGTCCGAGATCTTCGATCCTGCACCGATCGCCGTGGACACGTCGTAGAGGCTGCTGAGCTCGCGTTCGCGTTTGGCGAGATCTGCTTCGTGTTCGACGAGCTCGTCGTACCGGCTCGATGTTTCCTCGAACTGGTCACGGACGCGGACGGAGACGAGCAGGATGAATACGGAAGCCGCAGCGAAGACGAGCAGCGACGTGGCCGTGCTCGCCGAGGTGTAGCCACTCGACTCTCCAAGGGCAACCCAGTAGGCGCTGATCGAGGCGACTTCCACCACGATGAGCTGCGGGAGTGCGATCGCCGTTGCGGCTGCGAAGAACGGGACGACCAGAAACCCGAGTCCGTTGCTCGGGAGGTCCTCGCGGAGGATGACGACGAGTTGTGCGATCAGCACCGCAAGGCTCCATCCGACGATGAGCCAATCGCCGACGGCGGATTGGATGCTCGAGCGCCACGGTGCAACAGTGAGCAGGACGAGCGCTGCCCCGAGTCCGATCAGCAGACCGATCTCGGTCGTTTGATCGTCGCCGGCCCGTGTGAGCCCCCAGATACCGAACAGCACGAGGCCGAGCCAGGAGACGATCAATCCGATGTTGATCACTCGAATTCTGTAGTCGACCATGGTGCCTGCCGTGGTTGAATGTTCGTCGTTGCCTGTCGACACGGTAATCTCGCCGAATGGCCAGAGTCCTTCTTGTCTTCGGCGGTCAGTCGGCCGAACACGAGGTTTCGTGCGGGTCGGCTGTCTCGGTGCTGCGAGCACTCGAAACAGCCGGACACCGAGTCATTCCTGTGGGGATCGACCGCGAAGGCGCGTGGCACCTCGCCGACCCGTCGCTCGACCCGCTTCGTGCCGAGGGTCGTCCCGTGTCACTCCTCGTCCCGGACGGCGTGCTGTCGGTAGGAGGGCAGACCGTCGGCTTCGATGTCGTGTTCCCGGTCCTGCACGGACCCCGTGGTGAGGACGGGACACTCCAAGGGATGCTGGAGATGTCGGACATCCCATACGTCGGTTGCGGCGTGGGTGCTTCGGCGGTCACGATGGACAAGGACATGACCAAACGTTTGGTCGCCGCCGCGGGAATCCCCACGGCCCCGTGGCGGACGATCCGTCGACGTGAGTGGGACGCCGATGCCAATGCGGTGACGGAGGCGGTCGCGCACGGCCTGCATTACCCGCTCTTCGTAAAACCGGTCGCACAGGGGTCTTCGATCGGCATCGCCAGAGTCGAAGATGCTGCACAGCTCATGTCCGCCGTATCAGGTGCGTTTCGCTACGACACCAGAGTGTTGGTCGAGCAGGGGATCGATGGTCGTGAGATCGAAGTGGCGGTCCTCGACGGTCCTCGTGCTTCCCTTCCCGGAGAGGTCGTCTTGCAGGACGGCTGGTACACCTACGAGGCAAAGTATGCCGACGACACGAGCCAGTTCATCACACCGGCGGATCTCTCCGAGGCGGACACCAAGACCGTGCGCTCAATGGCGGAGGCAGCGTTCGAGTTGTTCGACCTGTCGGGGCTCGCCAGGATCGACTTCTTCCTCGATCGGTCGACACGGAAGTTCTTCCTGAACGAGGTGAACACGATGCCGGGGTTCACCTCGATCTCGGGGTTCCCGAAGATGTGGCTCGCCACCGGCATGACGTACGACGAGTTGTGCTCAGGTCTGGTGGAAGCGGGGATCAGGCGCCACGAAGAACGCTCGCGGCTCGCGATTCGCTGAATCGGACGCTAGATCTTCACGACCGGGCAGGTGAGTGTCCGGTCGATCCCTTCGACGGGCTGGATCTTCGTGACGACCAGCTGTCCGAGAGCGTCTACATCGTCTGCCGTTGCCGACACGACGACGTCGTAGGGCCCGGTGACCGCTTCAGACGACGTCACGCCTTCGATCTGTGCGATGGTCGCGGCGACTTCGGAAGCACGCCCCGAGTGGGTTTGGATGAGTACGTAGGCTTGAACCATGGTTTCATGGTAGCGCCGTACTCCGGAGTGGAGACTCAGTAGCCGTCGGAGCCGAAACGGAGGTTGGTGGCGACCGGCTGGTCGCCGTCAGTCAGGTCGAAACGAACTCGTTGACCCTGTCGCAGGAAACGGAACATGGAGCCGTCGAGGCTGCCGGGTTTGAGGAAGACCTCGCTCCGGTCGTCGTCGCGGACGATGATGCCCACGCCGGTCGCGCTGTCGTACGCCTTGACGACGCCCTGCATCCCGGCGTTCTCCGACACCTAGACCTTCTCGACCTTGCCGGCCTTGATGCACGAGGTGCACACGCGGGCACGTCGTGAGTTCGAGCCGTCCTTGACACGGATCTTTTGAATGTTGGGGCGCCAGGTCTTCGATGAACGCTTGTGCGAGAAGCTGACCTGCTTGCCGGTCCACGGCTCTTTGCCGCAGATTTCACATCTGAATGCCATGATGGGTAGACCTCCTGAGGCGTTCGCAAAGATAGCATCGGGTCCGGTCTAGTCGGCAATGTCCGACGTCGGACTGTCCCTTGGTCCCTTTGTCCCTTTGTCCCTTTGTCCCTTCCTCCCTCTGTTCTCCATGGCACTACGGTTCCGTGAGCATGACTGATTCGGCATCTTCCCGCTCGCTGGCCTATCTCGCCGATGTGCCGGTCGACCTCGTCAAAGGTGTCGGTGCGGCCCGGAAGCGAAAACTGGAGAGCGCCGGGGTCCGGTCGGTGGCGGAGTTCCTGATGCATGTGCCCAAGCGATACCTCGATCGGCGTGCCGAGCACGACATCTCGACTGTCCCCCTCGGTGAAGAGACGACTATCTCCGGGACCGTCGTCTCCTTCGAACGTCGGCGGATCTCGAGGGGCAGGGAGATGCTCACCGGGAGTGTGTCGGACGGGACCGGGACCATGAAGGTGGTCTGGTTCAACAAGTGGATGAAGGACCTCGACGTCGGGCAGGAAGTGGTGCTGGCCGGGAAGGTCGAGAACTACCGGGGCTCCAAACAGATGAGCAGCCCGGATGTCCAACGTCTGGGAACCGGTGATGCGCTGAAGTTCGATCGGGTCGTGCCGGTGTATCCGGCTTTGGGCGGTATCCGGCCCTGGGATGTCCTCAAGATGATGGACAATGCGGTGCGGCGCTCGCTGCCGATCGAGGACGTGCTCGATACGGACACCTGCAAACGATTCGACCTCGTGGATCGCACGACCGCATTCCGTGACATCCATTTTCCCGCCGAGATGCGAGCGGTCGGGCCGGCGAGGAAGCGTCTGATCTTCGACGAGTTCCTCCGCATCCAGACGGCTTTCAAGGTCAGAGCGCATGACGACTACGACACCCAGCGGGGCGTGGCGATCACCGGCACCGGTGAACTCACTGCAAGGTTCCGTGAGCAGTTCCCGTGGGAATTGACCGGCGGTCAGGAGCAAGCGCTCGCATCGATCAGCGCAGACATGGCAGCCCCGACACCGATGCATCGGTTGCTCCAGGGCGAGGTCGGGTCCGGGAAGACTGTCGTCGTCGTGCTCGCGCTCCTGGCAGCGGTGGAGGACGGGCACCAGGGTGCGGTGATGGCACCGACAGAGGTGCTCGCGACCCAGCACTACCTCGGGACGGAGCGGTTGCTTGCGGACGGAGGCATGGCACCGTCGCCCGTCGATCCGACGAGTGGAGGTACGGCGTCGCTGTTCGCGCCGGAACCTACGGTGTCGAGACCCGTGCGGATCGGTTTGTTCACCGGAAGTCGCGTGACGGTCAACTTCGTCGAAGGCGACATCGACCGGAGCCAAGGGCTCGCCTGGCTCGCGGATGGGACCATCGACATCGCATTCGGTACGCAGGCGCTCATCCAGGAGGGTGTCGACATGCAATCCCTCGCCCTCGCCGTCGTGGACGAACAACACCGATTCGGCGTCGAGCAGCGCGTCCAGCTGAGGTCGGCGCGAGCCGACGGTTCGATCCCCGATCTCTTGCTCATGACGGCGACGCCGATTCCGCGAACGCTCGCGATGGCGCTCTACGGAGACCTCAAGGTCTCCGCGATCACCGAGATGCCGTCGGGTCGATCTCCGATCGCCACCGCATCGGTGCCGGAAGGGCCGGACGGAGATGCCGTCGTCGATCGACTTCTCACTGAGGTCGCTGCCGAGGGTCGGCAAGCGTTCGTCGTCTGCCCACTCGTCTCCGACTCGGACAAGGTGCCCGCCAAGTCGGCCGAAGCAGAGTTTGCTCGTGTGCGTCGGTCCCTGGAGGGATACTCGGTCGCGCTACTCCACGGGCAGATGTCCTCGATGGAGAAGGCAGCGGTGATGGAGTCGATGCGGACCGGTGACATCGACGTCCTCGTCTCCACCACGGTGATCGAGGTGGGCATCGACATCCCGAATGCGACCCTGATCGTGATCCGCAACGCGGAACGATTCGGCTTGAGTCAGTTGCACCAGCTCAGGGGCCGAGTCGGACGTGGGCAGTATGCAGGTCGCTGCCTGCTCGTCGCCGACGAATCGACCGAAGAGGCAGCAGCGAGGATCGATGCGATGCTCCAGTCCGATGATGGCTACTTCTTGGCGATGAAGGATCTCGAGATCCGTGGGCAGGGAACACTGTTCGGTGACGCCCAGTCGGGTGCAGCGGACCTTCGTCTTGCCGACATCGTCCGTGACGCCGGATTGCTCGAGGCAGCAGGTGATTTCGCTGCCGAGATCGTCGCCGCGGATCGGAACGCGCCCATCGTCGAGCGGATCATCGAAGAAGTGGATCGTCTCCATGGAGTTCTGCCGGAGGCAGCCGTGGGAGATGGATCGTGAGGATCATCGCCGGGGCCGCCAAAGGCACCACTCTGAAGGTGCCGTCGGACGGCACCCGTCCGATGACCGGGCGCGCCAAGGAATCCCTGTTCTCGGTCCTCATCCATGACCTCCCGAGTGCCAGGGTCCTCGACCTGTATGCCGGTTCCGGTGGGCTCGGCCTGGAGGCACTCTCGCGGGGCGCGGCGTCGGCAGTGTTCGTCGAGCAGGGCCGGAAGGCGCTCGAGTGTCTTCGTTCCAATGTCGAGGCGGTCGGTCTTGGTGGTGATGTCGTTGCACGATCGGTCGAGTCGGCGCATGGGACGGTTGGGGACGGGTTCACCCTGGTGTTCGCCGATCCGCCGTACCCGATGTCCGACAAAGACGTCGAGAAGGCGTTGAGCAGTTACGAGGAGAACCTTGCGGAGGGTGCAATCGTGGTGCTCCACCGCCAGGCGCGGTCGCAGATCCTCGTGCCGGATTTCCTCACATCACGCGACGAGCGGCGGTACGGTGATGCCGTGGTGACCATCCTCGAGAGGACGACATCGTGATCACAGCATTGGTGCCAGGCAGCTTCGACCCGCCCACGAAGGGTCACCTTGATGTCGTCGAACGGTGCGTGAGCCTGTTCGACAGGGTCGTCGTCGGTGTTGTGCACAATCCATCGAAGACCCCACTGTTCACGGCAGAAGAGCGGGTCGCGCTGATCGAAGAATGTGCAAAGGACTGGACCAACGTCGAGGTTGCGAGCTTTCAGGGGCTGCTCGTGGACTTCGCCAAGGAAGTCGGTGCGAAGACCGTGGTCAAGGGCCTTCGCGCCGTCACCGACTTCGACTACGAGATCCAGATGTCACAGATGAACCGCCACCTTTCGGGGGATGTCGTGTCGATGTTCGTGGCGACAAAGCCCGAATTCGGGTATCTCTCGTCGTCACTCGTCAAAGAAGTAGCGAAACTGGGTGGATCGGTGGACGACCTCGTGCCCCCACCGGTCGCCGCCGCGTTGAAGGAGCGATTGCCATGACCGATGAGTTCGACCAGTCCCGTCCCGCACCGCCGGTCCCCGGTGGGATTGCTGAGGCGCTCGAAGAACTGATCGCCGATGTCGAGCAGGCGAGGGCTGTCCCGCTGTCGAACAGCGTGATGATCAGTCAGGAGGACTTCCTCGACCGGTTGCATCAGGCACTCGAGGACCTCCCGGAGGAGTTGCGTGCTGCCCGTTGGATGATCCGTGAACGCGAGTCCTATATCGCCCGGACGAACGAGAAGGCGCAAGAACTCGTCAACAAGGCACGCGAAGAGTCCAAGCAGCTCGTATCGGAGAACTACATCGTCCAGGAGGCTGTCGAAGAGGCGAACTCACTGGTGCGGAACGCAGAATCCGAGGCTCGTCGCATCCGCCTCGAGGCAGAGGACTACGCCGAGCGACACCTCGCAGAAGCCGAGTCCGTTCTCGGCGAGTTGTACCGGTACGTCACCGAGGCGCGGGCCGAACTCCACAAAGCGCTCCCACCGACCGACCCACCACCGGTCAGCGAGTAACTCGAACGCTCGCTGTGCTCGCGGACAAACTCGCTTCGCTCGTTGACGAACGACCGCTCGCTTCGCTCGCTGTAGGACGACGGTAGAAAGTACGGCGCTACCTGTTTGCCAGTTTCTTGCGTCTTGATCCCGACAATCTGTCGTGGGGGGACGGGTCTATCCATCGCGGACAACCCGAACAAGGAGTTCCGATGAAGAAGGCAACGATCGCCGCCATCGCGATGGCGCTTGTCGTCGCGGCCTGCAGTAGCGACGACGCCGGTGAGACGACGACGACCGAAGCGCCGGCGACGACCACCACCGAGGCGCCGGCCACCACGACGTCCGTGGCGCCGGAGACCACGACCACGACGGAGGCGCCGTCGATTCCGACTACGCCGTACGTTCCCGGTGAGGATGCGGACGCCGATGAGCTGCACGATCTCTACGCCGTGGTGTTCGACTCATCGACCTCGTACGAAGACAAGGCACCGCTGATCGACGATCCGGAGGGTCTCGAAGGCACCGTGGCTGCATACGCAACCGCTGGTGACCAGGTCGGTGGGATCACCCTCGAGGTGACGGCGACCGGGGTCGAAGGTGATGCTGCGGCAGTGATGTACGACCTTCAGTTCGCCGGGAATCCGTTCCAGATGGACCAAGAAGGCACTGCGGTACGTATCGATGGCACGTGGAAGGTCACCCGTGACTACTTCTGCGAGATCATGCGGCTCGCCCGTGTGACGAGCTGCGGCTGATCGACCACGAGCGCGAGGCGTGGCTCCACATCACGGAGTCGCGCCTCGCGCCATCACATCTGCACGCCTAGGCTTGCCCCATGGCTGCCAGCCCCTTCCTCATCAATGTTGCAGACCTCGTCGGTCGTGATGCGCGCAGCCGCAACGAGACGATCGATGCGACCGTGGATTGGGGTCTCGAGCTGGTGCGTATCGTCGAGGACGAACCCATCCATGTCGATGTGATGTTGCACCCGATCTCGGGAGGGATCGCGATCACCGGTCATGCGGAGTTCGTCGCACAAGAGACGTGCCAGCGATGTCTCAAGGAGTCAGAGAGAGAACGGCGGATCGAGCTCGGTGCACTGTTCGACAGGACCGGTGATGACGAGACCTATCCGATCGAAGGCCATGAAATCAATCTCGAACAGATGGTCCGCGACGAGGTACTCTTGTCCCTTCCGGTGGTGTCGATCTGCGGTCCGGACTGTCCCGGAGTTGTAGATAGCGCACAAACGGAGTTGAATACGGATATCCCCGATGACGAGGGCGACTCGCGTTCGCCCTTCGCCGTCCTCAAAGACATGTTCGAATCCGGGGATTGACCCGAAGGATTACACGATGGCTGTACCGAAGAAAAAGATGTCGCGGTCCCGCACGCGTCGCCGCAAGGCGCAGTGGAAGGTCGACCGACCGACCATCGCACGCTGCACCGTGTGCAACTCGCCGCGCGCTCCGCATCGCGCCTGTGCCGAGTGCGGCACCTACAACGGCCGCGAAGTCACCTCTGCGTAGCGTCCTGCAATGCCGCTGATCGCTGTCGATGCGATGGGGGGCGACAACGCACCCCGCGAGATCGTCGAGGGTGCCTTGATGGCGGACGCCGGCGGCGCACAGGTTGTCCTGGTCGGTGACGAGCCGACGCTTGAAGAGATCCTCGCCGGTCGTGGTGAGCACATTGCGATTCGTCACGCCTCACAGACGATCGAGATGTCCGACGACCCAGCGCACGCGATCCGGGAGAAGCGTGATGCCTCCGTCGTCGTCGCCTCGCGCATGGTCTCCGACGGTGAAGCCGACGCAGTTGTTTCCGCAGGATCCACGGGTGCTGCGATGGCATGCGCAGCGTTCGTGATCGGTCGTCTCAAAGGCGTCGCGCGTCCGGCGATCGCCTCGTTCTTCCCGACCGGTCAAGTCGTCATGGACATGGGTGCCAACCTCGAAGTGAAACCCGAGCACCTGCTCCAGTTCGCCGTCATGGGTTCGGCGCTGTCTGAGGTGTACCGACATGTCGAACGACCGAACGTCGGACTTCTCAACATTGGTGAGGAACCGGGCAAGGGGCGCGAGATCGAGCGGGCAGCGCATGCGATCCTGTCGGAGACCGATGTGATCCAATTCGTCGGGAACGTCGAAGGCCGCGACATCGCAAGCGACGACGTCGACGTGATCGTCACCGATGGGTTCACCGGCAACGTGTTGCTGAAGACCAGCGAAGGTGCCGCCAAGGTGATCCAGAAGATGATCCTGGAGATCCTCGCCCAACCCGAATACCAAGAACTCACCGCCCAGCTCATGCCGGCTTTCATGCAGATCCGCGAGAAGCTGAGTCCCGAGACGATCGGTGGGGCCCACCTCGTCGGGACGAAAGGTGTCGTCGTGATCGCTCATGGCTCGTCGTCGCGCGTTGCGGTCTCGAACGCGATATCGATGGCGGTGGAGGGAGCGGAATCCGGGCTCGTCGACAAGGTCGCTGATGGCATCGAACGCGCAACTCGCTGATCTCGAGGAAGCACTCGGCTACTCGTTCCACGACGGTTCGCTCCTCGTCGATGCCCTGACACACTCGTCGTACGTCGCCGAGAACCCCGGAGCAGAGAGCTATGAGCGGCTCGAACTCCTCGGGGACGCAGTCCTCGGACTGTTCACGACGAAGTCCCTGTTCGACCGGATGCCGGACGAACCGGAGGGATCGATCACGAAGGTACGTGCGTTGGTGGTCTCAGAGACCGCCCTTGCGCGCATCGCCCGATCGCTCGATCTCGGCGCCTTCCTGCGTCTCGGTGTCGGCGAAGCACGAAGCGGGGGAGCCGAGCGTGATTCGATCCTCAGCGACGTCGTCGAGTCGATCCTCGGCGCCGTGCTGCTCGACGGTGGCACGTCGGCAGCCGAGGCCGTCGTGGACCGCTTGTTCGAGCCGGCGATCGCCGTCGCCATCGAACGGCCGGACACGACAGACAGCCGTTCCCGTCTCCAGGAGATCCTCGCTGCCGACGGTCGGGTGGCGACGTTCGAGTACGACCGGACGGGACCGGACCACGCGGCCCGGTTCACCGCATCGGTCATCGTCGACGGGCAGGTGCTGGGCACGGGGAGTGGCGGGTCGAAGAAGGCGGCAGCGATCGCAGCCTCGGCGGATGCGCTGTCGCGAACCACATTCGTGTAATTCACAGTGGTATCCTGACGAGTCGTGAAACTCAAACACCTGACTCTGCGCGGCTTCAAATCGTTCGCCGACCGTACGCGCCTCGACTTCTCGACGGGTATCAACGTCGTCGTCGGGCCCAATGGCTCCGGGAAGTCGAACATCCTCGATGCGATTGCATGGGTGATGGGTACGCAGGGGACGAAGTCCCTCCGTACCGAGTCCCGTCCACCGCTGTCCCGTGCCGAGGTGTCGCTCACGTTCGCCAACGACGAGCTGTTGGTACCGATCGACCTCGCTGAGATCACGATCACGCGCCGGATCTTCCGCGACGGCACCTCGGAGTACGAGCTCAACGGTGCACCGTGTCGACTGCTCGACATCCAGGAGCTCCTGTCGGACGGCGGTATCGGCAAGCAGCAGCACGTACTCGTGAACCAGGGCCAGGTGGGGGAGATCCTCAATGCACGTCCGGAAGACCACAGAGCGGTCATCGAGGAGGCGGCCGGGGTCACGAAACACCGTTCCCGGCGCGATCGGGCGATCCGGCGTCTTGAGCGGACGCAGCATGACGTAGAACGTCTCAACGACATCCTCGCCGAGAAGAAGAAGGCAATGCGCCCGCTCAAGCGGCAGGCGAATGCCGCCGCCCGCCACGACTCTGTGAGGGACGAGGCCAGACAACTCACGATGTGGCTCGGCGCAGAGGATCTTCGGCGAATCCGTAGCCGTCTCGTGGAGGCGAAGGCGCAATTCGACGAGGACCGCACCGTGCGGGATGAAGCCGATGCTGCTTTGTCGGAAGTCATGGCATCGCTCGAGGGTCTCCGAAAGAGCGCAGGGGATGTGGGAGCACAGTTGACGCGTGACACCGCGGCGGCAGCTCGCTTGGAGACCGTACGGGAGCGCCTGCGGCGCATCGGGCTCGTCGCCCGGGAACGACGTCGATCGCTCGAAGCTCGCATCGAGGGAGCAGGCGACAGGCGGGAGGACCTCGAAATCGAGCGCGACGAGTTGGTCACGACGCTCGAGAACGCCGAGGAAGAGGAGCGACGTGCCCTCGAGGCGGCAGACCGCGCCGAGGCCGTCCTGAAGGCGCTCGAGGACGAAGAGCGCGCCTTGTCCGAACAGATCCAGCTCCCGACCGAGGGTGTCGTAGCGAACCTACGCGGCGACCTGCGTTCCCTCGAGACCGCAGCCGAACGCGACACGACGGAGCTGAACGACACCCGGGCCCGGCTCGACGTCGTACAGGCCCGCATCGAGGACGAACGAGCTGAGATCGATCGATTGAATGCTGAGATCGAGTCCACGGATGCTGCCACGACGCCGTTGTCCGAGGCATACACCGCGGCACGTACCGCTCGCGAGACCGCACAGGCCGCGTGGGAGGAAGCGGAGGCGACCAGCACAGAACTCCGGATGGCCGCTGCTTCAGCGCACGCCAAGGTCGAAGCGCTCGAAGCCGCGCTCGACGGATTGGTGGCCGATGACGCCAAGGCGATCGCTGATGAAGCCGACGGTGTCAAGGGTCTCGTCGTGTCCGCTCTGGACGCTCCACCCGAGATCGCTGCCGCCGTCGATGCGGCGCTCGGTGTCTGGCGAAACGCCTATCTCGCCGAGGGACGTTCGGCCGTCCAGGATGCGGCGTCACGGATGAAGGCGGCGGCGACCGGTGGTGTGGCCTTTGTGCACGGCGATCGTCCCGTTGCGAAGACGACACGAGAGATCGCCAAGGCACACGGCGCCGAAACACTGATCGACGCCCTCGGCCCCAGTGCAGACACTTCCGTTGCAGCCGCCCTGCTCGGTGACGTGATCCTGGTCCAGGGCTGGAACGCAGGACGCGAACTCGTCGAACAGGAACCGGACGTGCGCGTCGTGACGCCGGAGGGTGACCTGATCACGGCGACCGGGATGATGGTCGCCCAACCCGACGGCGTCGGACCCGCCGCACTCGAGGCGGCCAGCGTGTCGTTGGAGGCAGCAGAGGCCGATCTGCTCGAAGCCGATGCTCGCATGGAGGCGGCACACGAGCGCTTTGAGGCAGCCCGTGCGGACGAACATGCAGCGCTCGAGGCCCTCGAGGCGACGGAAGCGACGCTTGCCGGTCTCACCGAGGCCTTGGCGATGGTCGACCGTGCACGCGCCGCATCGATGGCCGAGGCCAGCCGATTGACGGATCGGATCGAGGCTTTGAAGGACACGGAAGGGAATCGTGCCGAACGTATCGCCGTCCTGCGAGACCGTGTTGCCGAGTTCCAGGGGGAGGAAGCCGCACGCCAGGCAGCCTGGGAAGCCCTGAACGCCCGTAGGGCGGAGGTCGCAGAGCGGCGTGATGCAGCACGGACCGAGCGGCAGACCGCGGCCGGGGCGGTTGCGTCGTTGGCGGAACGGCGGCGTATCGCCGAGGCACGGCTCACGGCGATCGATGCCGAGATGAACCAGCTCGTCCTGGTTCCCGACACCGACGCATCGATCGGCGAGCTCACCATCATCGAGGAGCGGGCCGTCGAGGTGACCGCTGTGGTCGAGCAGCACATCGAAGCATTGCGGGATCGTCAGCGGATGTTGCGTGAGCAGGTCGGGTCGGCGAACGCCGAGTTGTCCGAAGCCGAAGCAGCCCGTGAGACCCTCGAGTCCACACGGCGCCGAGCAGCTGAGTCCGTCCAGAAGCTCGAAGTGGAGATCGCACAGTTGGAGGTCAGGGACGAATCAGTGGCCGAGACCCTTCGCAGGGACGCTGACGCCTCCGAGGAGGTCGCCCTCGCCGTCGAGGCACCCGAACTTGCCGAAGGCGTCGACCCGAAGGAACGACTCGAATCACTCCGAGCCGATCTTCGACGCATGGGTCCGATCAACCCGCTTGCGGCCGCCGAGTACGAGGAACTGTCCCACGAGGTGGACGACCTCGAGGCTCAGCTCGCCGACCTCAACGAGTCCCGACAGGAGATCCGGAAGGTCATCGAGGCGCTCGACGAACAGATGCAGACCTTGTTCGTCGAGGCGTTCGACGACATCGCCGGGTTCTACGAGGAGAACTTCGGGCTGGTGTTCCCTGGCGGGAAGGGACGTCTGCGCATCACGGATGCCGACGACCCCCTCTCCGCCGGTGTCGTGGTCGAAGCGCAGCCGGCGGGCAAGAAAGTCGGTCGGTTGTCCCTGCTCTCGGGTGGTGAACGGTCGCTTGCAGCACTTGCGTTCCTGTTCGCCGTGTTCCGGGCCCGCCCGTCCCCGTTCTATGTTCTCGACGAGGTCGAGGCAGCGCTTGACGATGCGAATCTCCACCGCTTCCTGGAACTCGTGGAAACCCTGCGCAACGACGTTCAGCTGGTGATCATCACGCACCAGCAGCAGACGATGTCTGCCGCAGACGTCCTCTACGGCGTGACGATGGAACCGGGGGCGTCATCGCAGGTGCTCTCCAAGAAGATGGAACACATCCACGTCTGAGGCGGTCGCAGTCTCGGTCACTCCTAACCTGTCGTCCATGGAATGGTTGATCGTCTCAGTTCTGGTCGTGGTGCTGCTCGCGGGCGCGGCGGTGTTCGTCTTGAAGCGTCGGAGCGATCTGGGGCCGGTATCACCGGTGACGGAGGAGTTTCCCCAAACCTCGGGTCCCGAGACCGAGGAGTTCCCGGAGACTCGGATCCCGACGGGGATCGCCGGGAGGCTCTCCAAGACGCGGCGGTCGCTGAGCGATTCGTTGAGTGCAGTGTTCGGCTACGGATCGGATGCTGCACAATGGGAGCGTCTTGAGGACGCATTGGTCCTTGCCGACGTGGGCCCGCGCACTGCGGCAGACATCGTCGACGAGGTCAAGAAGGTGGGTGCCGACGACGAGGCTGCATTGCATGACGTCCTTCGGTCCGTGCTCGTTCAGAAGTTCGGCGAGCGCGACCGGTCGCTTTCTCTCGCAGGTGCACCTGCGGCCGTAGTCGTGGTCGGCGTCAACGGCGCAGGCAAGACCACGACGATCGCCAAACTCGCATCGGAACTCACGTCATCGGGTACGACGGTGTCCCTCGGGGCGGCGGACACATTTCGTGCCGCTGCTGACAGTCAACTCAAGGTTTGGGCCGATCGGCTCGCGATTCCCATCGAGACCGGAGCGCAGGGCTCGGACCCCGCTGCTGTTGCATACTCTGCGATCGCTGCTGCTCGCGATGCC